>NZ_CBABQS010000006.1:0-99186 GCF_964672035.1 Arcicella sp. | reverse complement strand
AAAGTCTTCAATACTCTCATTTAGGTCGGGTTCGTAGGGATGGGTCTTAGTAACGGCTGACTTCAAGTTATCAGGAACGATAGCTTGGGGAACCCCACCAAAAAATGTCAAGGAGTTAGCCAAAGCCAATAAAAAGTCGGCTTTCTTTTGAGAGTAAACCGCTTGACAATAGGTCAATTGGCTACACCCTAAAACGGCAAGAAAGATTTCAACCCAAGTAATTTCGCCTGTTTGAGGGTCAGTTAAAAAGAGTTTTTTACCTGCAAAATCAATGAAGAGTTTATCCCCTGCCTTGTGTTCAAGGTGCATAGAGACCTTTTGCGAGGCTTGCCATTGACGAAAATAATTACAGAACTGAGAATAGTTGATAGCTTTAGGCGTAATCAGGCAGTAACGCTCCCAAAGAATTAGGCGAGTAATACCCACTTTACTGAGTTCTTTATCATAATCTGGGAATAGTAATTCAAGGGTCTGTTGCGTATCTGGCGCTTTTTGAGGGTTGACCAATCGGTTCAAAGATTCTTCATCCCAACTTAAAAGAGGGGATAAGTCTTCTCCAATTTCGGCTTTCAAATTGCCCAAATAATTGTCGATCGTGTGACGAGAAATTTGAAGTGTATCGGCAATAAAACGCTTGCTTTTACCAGCAGTGTGGTAAACAATTAGAGTATGTAACTTCTTCATGGACAAAGAATGATTAGCCATAGTTATCAGAATTGTTGGGTTAAAAACAATCGCTAACAAACTACAAATTATTGGCTAATTACTTATCCACTAGTGGTGCTGTTTGACTGGAATTGGTGGGGCTTATTGACTGGAATATACAGACGGGGGTAATTAAGGGCTTACGACCCAATTCCATTAGCGTTTGCCCCATTGCTTTCATAAAACGTTCATTATCAGTTGCTTTTGTGATAAAATGAGCCATAAAAAAGGCGATTGCAACGATTAAATTTTTCATATTTTTTGTTATTTAAAATTTGAAATAATTTCGTTGTTTTAATGATTCAAAAGTATCTCGACAACTAAAATAAAGGAATCTCTTTTTGACGAACTAAGGTTTTTTGGGCGTGAATTGTGGGATTCTGGGCGTGAATTTTTGGAGAATTATTTTACGATCAAGTATTGGCCATTTTTTAGTAATTTTATCTACCTCAATCAAATAATTATACAGAAAGATGCTCTTAAAAGGAGACCTGCCGATTCAAACATTACCTTTATTTCCAAAGTTGGATAAATTATTAATCGACCTTTTGAAATCATTGACTGATGATGAATGGCATTCACCGACCATTACAAAATTGTGGTCAGTAAAAGACATTACTTCACATTTATTGGATGGAAATTTAAGAGGATTATCGTATTCGAGGGATAATTATTTTGGCGAAAAACCGCCCATTATCAATACTTATTCAGATTTAGTTTCCTTCATAAATCAGCAAAACTTAACTTGGACGAATGCTTCAAAACGAATTAGTCCGCCAGTTTTAATTGAACTTCTAACTAAGACTGGACAACAATATCATGAACATTTAGCTACCTTAAAACCTTTTGATGAAGCCATATTTTCGGTAGCTTGGGCTGGACAGGAAACTTCCGAAAATTGGTTTCATATTGCCCGAGAATACACCGAAAAATTTATCCATCAACAGCAAATCAGAGATGCTTTGGGGAAACAAGCACTTTTTACAAGAGAATTATTTTATCCAGTTATTAATACCCTGATGTATGGATTACCTTTAACGTACCAAAATACCATAGCTGAAGAAGGAACAATCATACGCATAAAAATACTTACTGAAATTGGGGGTGAATGGAATATTAGAAAGACAAAAACAGCTTGGCAATTAATCAAAAATGTAGAAAAAATGCCCAATTCGACCGTTTGTATTTCTCCTGATATTGCTTGGAAACTATTCTCCAAAGGTATGTCGCCGCAAGAGGCTTACGATAAAGTGGAAATATTAGGTAATAAATCATTGGGACAAATTGCTTTACAAATGGTTTCTGTCATGGCTTAATTCATTTAAGTTTGCTACCTTTCATGATGAAATTGACCATTACGGTTCTAAGTACACTGTTAAGTAAATTGCTTTCAGTTTTTCTCTAAAATTTATAAGGGTGAACTTCCCGAAAGTAGAAAGAACTTTCGAGAAGTTAAAGAAACTTAATTAACAGTGTACTAAGACTGACGGGTATTATTTCTTTAATTTTATTTATCGTTCTCAATGAATAAATAAACTGTTTAATAAATTTTTCGAATAATTTCCATCTTAAAATCTTAGATTGGAAACCTCCCGAAAGTAGAAATAACTTTCGGGAAGATGAAATAGCTTATTAAACAGTGTAATCAATGTCTTTATGATAAGTTTCATTAAAATTTAACTAATTTTAGGCTTTATCTTTACACGCAGAGAAGGCTTTTTATGTATAAGCTAATCATTTTATTTTTTATGTTGGGAACAAATATTTCCCACAAAGAAACCATCAAATCGGTTGAATTATCGTACCAAACCAGGGGGACGCAAAAATTCTTGCAAATCACTTCTGATAGTATTGAGGTAAAGATTAATGGCAAAATCAATCACTACAAAACGACCAATCTTCAATGGAAAAAGATACTTAAGACTTTTGAAAAAGTAAAATTAAGCGGAATTGCTAAACTCAAAAGACCAAGCACAAGGTCATTTTACGATGGTGCATTCATGGCACAATTGAAAGTTGTTACCAATAAAAAAGAATACGAATCGGTTAATTTTGACCACGATATTCCACCAACTACGTTATTAAAGGCGATTCATGCCATGAGATCAACTTTAATTGGGACTGAGAATAAGGGGAGTTTTTAAAACTATTTTCCAAAAATAACGACCATTATGAACAAAATTCATCTCCTCATCGCCGTGCTATTCTTGGCATCGTGTCAGAAAAAACAGGAAGGAAAAAATGAAGTAAAAACTAACGTTGATTCTGTCAGCACCGATGTTAAAATTTTTAAAATTCCTACGGAAAGCGATCTTTCGGAAAGCGATTTAGCTAAAAAATGGTTAACCTACAACATAGAAGAAAATTTCAAAACGCCTGATGGTTTGATAGATTCAATTTGTACTAAAAAATACGCTGAATATAAATCTGATGCTATCGGTGTTGATTATGACGGCGGACTAACCCCTAAGGCGTTTGAGAAGAAATGGAAAGGCAAATTTGACTTAAAACACGCTGGCAAAGGAACGGGTTTCTTAATCTCGGGGCAAGATTGGACAAAAATAAAAGTAAAAAAATGCGAATTATCTCCGGTGAAATTAAAGGAAGGCTACCTTTTTGAAACTACCATTGAAGACGTTGGCGCTACAACTAAAACTATCTATAAACGAGACATCAAAGTTGTTCCTTCGGGGAGTTCTTTTCTAATTTCTGATGTATTGGAGTATTAATTTTACGGAGCTATAAACTATTTCTTGCAAGTAAAAATAGACCACAGATAAAACAGATTTTACCAATTAATACCCCTAACGGAGTTATGATTTTCTTAATATTATCCGTGTAAATCACTAAAATCTGTTAAATCTGTGGTCTATTTTTGCATTGTGCCCCCATTTATTCCAAAAATGCCGCATTCATTTTCTCTCGATCAAATTCTCCTTCATTATTTGCTAACCAAACCGTGGCAACGCCATTACCGATAAAGTTGGTAATGGCCCGTGCTTCTGACATAAATCTATCCACGCCCAAAAGCAAAGCCAAACCTTCTACAGGAATTACTTTTATCGCCGTCAAAGTAGAAGCTAATACGATAAAACCACTACCAGTTACGCCCGCTGCCCCTTTTGAAGTTACCATCAAGATTCCGATGATGGTCAATATTTGTTGTAGATCTAAATGAATATTGAAGACTTGGGCTAAGAAAATGATGGCCATGGAAAGGTAAATCGTTGTGCCATCTAAGTTGAAAGAATAACCCGCTGGCACTACCAAACCGACCACGGATTTTGAACAACCCATTTTCTCTAATTTCTCCATTAATGAAGGCAAAGCGGCTTCGGATGATGACGTTCCCAATACAATCAATAACTCTTCACGGATATATTTCAAGAATTTCCAGAGTTGAATTTTGTAGGTTCTTAGGATAAAATAAAGTACCACAAAAATGAATACCGCCATCGTACAGTAAACCGTTACCATTAATTTTACCAAAGGCAAAAGCGTATGAATTCCATATTTACTGATGGTAAATGCCATTCCTCCAAATGCTCCGATAGGTGCGAGATACATCACTTTATGCAATGCCCAGAAGATTTTTTTGGAAATTGGAGCAAGAAAATCGACCACTTTTTGTCTGCCCGAATAATTACTCAAAACTACTCCCATGACAATGGCGAATAACAAAACTTGGAGTGTGGCATTATCCCAAAAGAACTTCATCCAACTAAAACCCACTTCGGCTGATTTGGTATATTTTGAGATATCACCGCCTTTGATTTCTGAAGTTACCACGCCATCACCTGGACGAATGATGTTGGCAATGATTACACCGATGAAAAGGGCAACCGTCGTTACGACCTCAAAATATAATAATGCCTTCGCTCCTACTTTACCAACTTTTTTTAAATCACCCATCGAAATTATTCCCAAAGTGATAGTCAGAAAAATGATTGGACAAATAAATAATTTTACGACACTGATAAAAATACTACTCATAAGCTCACTGAAGGTAGTTTTTATCTCGAATTCAGAAAAATACAGAGTAAATTTTATTGGTTTTTCTAAGATGGGTTGAAGGGCAAATGAGGGATAAAAATGCCCTAATAAAACACCCGCCGTGATGGCTGTAAGTACCCAAAAGGTTAGGTTTTTGAAAATATGCTTCATGTATATTAGTTATGAATTATGAATGATAAGTTATGAATTGGAGGCAATTAATACTGAGTTTAATTTTGAAATTATGTCTTAAAATTCATAACTATGAAATACCAAATTCCAACATTCAAAAACGAAAGTGGAATACTGATACTGACCATTTGAGTTGCTAATTTAGGGTTTAATCCGTAATTGATTGCAATGATAGTAGCGGTATTCATTGAACCCAAGGCAGCACTAATTACAGATATTTTCCCCAGAAAGGAATGCTCACCAATGATAATGATATACAAAATAAATATCAACATTGGGGCAATCAACAATTTATAAAAAAGACCGTACAGGAGTGGTTTTATCTGTAAATCCTCTTTTTTAAAGCTAATTTGTAAACCAATCGAAGTTAAGGCTAAAATACTGAATGGACTACCAATTTTTTGTAAAATATCAACACTCCAAGCTGGAAAGTGAAAATCTACTAAATTCAGAAAAACGGCCATGCAAAAAGCCAAAAATGGGGGAAATTGAAAAATATCCTTTACAATTTTTTGAGCAGATACTTCGGATGATGAATAATAGGAAGCCGTAAAAATCCCTAACGTTCCACACACTACGAACGAACCTGCTTGGCTCATCAATACGCCCATTTGCAAGCCTTTTTCATCAAATAATAATTCAAAAATCGGAAATCCAACGAATGAAATACTACTAATTCCTGCCGTGAGGGTTAATGCTCCCGTTGTACTACGGTCAAATTGAAGGATTGGGGATATTATTTTGAAGAAAACAAAGGCAGATCCGTACAAAATATAAGGCATCAGAATTGGTAATATTTGACTACGCTCGAAATGAATTTCTGTGGTATAAAGTAAAGTCAAAGCGGGCAAACAGACGTAAATAATGAACGAATTCAACACTAAATGAGCATCTTTCGGAAAGCCTTTTAACCGTTGAAGAATTATCCCCAACAACAAACAGACAAAAAGCAGCATGAGATTAGCCAATGAATTGGATTTATAAATTTAGTTGTACTTGGTAATTTTTTGATGGCATACGGATTGAACGGATTAGACACGGATGTATAAATACTTAATTAAGAATCCGTGTCTAATCCGTGTGCCATTATTCTCTTAAAACTTAATCATCAAATTTCCGTAATAATATGAACCGTTAAATCCGAATTGATTTACGTTTCTTGAATAGGGAACTTGACCGTTTGAATATGATAAATAGTTGCTGTTAACTTTATCTGGATAAACGTCCGTAATATTATTTCCCCCCAAGGTAATGGTCAAATATTTATTTAAACTATAAACCACCGAAGCATCGAATAAATTTTTACCGCCAAAAGTCTGGCTTTGGTGCAAATTGCTCGTTCCCGCAACTGGTTTTGTCAATTTTTCCCAAGCCGTAACTTCTCCAAAATAAGAACTACGCAAATTCAAACTCAATTTTCCAATCTGATAACCCACCGAAATCAATACCTTTGAATGTGGCTGACTGGTTTCAATTAAGGCTCTACTAACTGTGTCAATCAATAAAACGGTTGCTTTTGTATCTAACTGTAAAGCCGCTGGGGTTGCTTTTACACCCGTAATTTCAGTTTTATTTACCGTCAAAGCTATGCTTGCCGTCAATTTACTTTTTGCACCAATTGCTTGTTTATAAGAAGCCACCACGTCAATCCCTTTTGTGCCAGTATTAATGGCATTAGTAAAGAAAGTGATTTCTTGAAACCCAGTAAAACTATTTTTTAAAGCCGTGATATTATTTACATTAAGGTTTTCAGTAACGATAATTCGGTCGGTAATATCAATTTGATAAGCATCAACGGTGAATAAAAAATTAGCCCCCAATTTTGCGGTAACCCCTAAATTATAGTTCCAAGAGGTTTCTGCTTTTGGGTCTTCAATGCCAATTTTTGCCAAACGAGGGTCATCAGAAGGTAATTGTTTTGTACTTCTAATTACCCCATTTTGAACCGTTGAAGTGGTAGCGGCATTCGCAATTTGTTGTAGTAATGGCGCTCTAAACCCTTTATTGATTGAACCTCTGATGGCAAAATCTTCCGTTAGTTTCAACCGAGTTGCCAATTTCCCAGAAATATTGCCGCCAAAATCGCTGTAATTTTCATAACGCAAAGCACCTGCAATCAATAATTTGTTAGTAATATCACTTTCTACGTCCACATACATTCCAATATTTGAACGGCTTTTGTCGGTAATATCTGCCTTGTCAATTCCCACACGTCCTTGCGAACCTGGCGTTTTGTTTTTTGATGCTGCCAATGGGCCAACTTGATAAGATGCCTCATCGCCCGCTGCTAATGTAAAATTATCTACCCGATATTGAGCCCCCAAAGCCAAGTTAAAAGACTTAGTGCCAAATAATCCCAACGTAGTTTTTGAAACGTTAATTTCCGATAAACTTTGTCCAAATCCAATTCTACCAATATAAAAATCTTTGGGAGAAGCTGCTCCTAATGAAGCATTTGAGCTGTTTTTAGCAAATTGGTCAAGATAATTTTTCCCATATCCCGAACTCAAATCCCAGTTCCAGCCCGTTGAAGTTTTGCGTTTAAAACCTACTAAATAAGATACATCAACCGATGTGCCAGGCAATTGTGGAACGTATCCATCGGGATATAAATCTGGATTAGTTGTTCCACCCGTTGGCAAAGCGGTCCGTAAAAATGCTTGGGCAAAAACGTCTTTATTCGAGAATCCACCGAAAGAGTAAAGCGACCATTCTTGGCTCAAAGGCACATCAAGGTTATAAAAAACCTGCCCCGATTTCATGGCGTTGCTTCCATAAGTAGTTGGACGGAATGAACCGTACGTACCATCTCCCCAATATCCTCTTGATTTCAACAAGGCTTGGTCAGTTGCGGCTACGTTCGTATAAATCCCTGTGTATGCACCAACTGCACCCGCAGGTTGAGGATTGTATGGGTCTGAACGGTCAGTTCCTGCAACGTCTTGATAACTTCCTGTCATGTTTAAAGAGGCTTTTTTACCTAATGAAAAACCGTAATTTAAGCCGACAGTATAGCCTCCGCCGTCACCTTTGGAGGTTTTTCCGTACTGAATCAGAGCCGTTCCATTATTGACTGATTTCTTTAAAACCATGTTGGCAATCCCCGCAATCGCATCTGAACCATATTGTGCGGCTGCACCATCACGCAGAATCTCCATTCTTTCCAAAGCTAAGGAAGGAATTGAATTCATATCGGTCACTACTGTTCCTTTTCCAACCGTAACATTACTATTCAAAGCCGCAAATTGATGACGACGTTTTCCGTCAATTAAAACCAACATTTGGTCGGGCGAAAGTCCTTTTAATGACGCTGGGTCGGCATAATTGGCAACTCCATTGATACCATTTTTCGCTGAATTAAACGAAGGCGACATAAATTGAACTTGCTGTCCCAATTCGGTTTGACCCGTGGTTTGCAATTCTTTTGCCGAGATAACATCCACAGGGACAGGGCGTTCCACATTGGTACGAGCCACCGTTGAGCGAGAACCAATCACCACAACTTCTCCCAATTGAGAAATATCTTCTCTCATTACAATCACAATTGCTTGATTTCCCGAAGCGATTTTGACCTCTTGCTTTTCAAAACCTACGAACGAAAAAATCAACACATCACCTTCTTTGGCAACGATATTAAATTCACCCTCATTATTGGTTACAGTTCCTTTTGAAGTTCCTTTTACCAAAACACTCACGCCGGGCAAGGCTTCACCTTTATCGGCCGTTACTTTTCCCGAAACTTTATCCTCCACAATCACCGAAACACCTTCTTTTTCATCCGAAACAACGGATGATTGTTCCTTGATTTTCTTCAAAATAATTTGCTCCTCCACAACTTCATAACGAAGTTGATATGGCGATAATAATTTTGGCAAAACCGTTGTCAATGGCTCGTTTGTTGTTTGTAAACTAACAATTTTGTTGGTCTGAACAGCATTATTGCTGTACACAAAATGGACGTTGGTTTGCTTTTCAATTTCCTGCAAAACCGTTTTCAAACTCACATTCGACATTTTTACCGATACTTCACGGTTCAAAATTTGTTGAGCTTTCACTGGACGAGCCAATGCCATCACCGAGCAAAGGCAAATCAAAAAACATTGGGTTATGGTAATTTTCATGAACTTAAGCAATGATTGCTTGGAAGATAAAGATGTTTTCATTGGATTGTTTTTAAATTTTAATGAATTAATGGTTCTGGTATTTTGAAAATCAGGGTAATAATATATGAATTTTTAGAAAAGATTATTAGTTTGTTATGAATTCAAATCTGAGTCATGCTATGAATATTTTTATTACTTAAAATTGATAATTATCAATTTTAAGTATCAATTACCTTCACATCCTTCACCTTTCAAATAAA
The DNA here is from genome assembly GCF_964672035.1 of Arcicella sp. Classification (NCBI taxonomy): domain Bacteria; kingdom Pseudomonadati; phylum Bacteroidota; class Cytophagia; order Cytophagales; family Flectobacillaceae; genus Arcicella; species Arcicella sp. Next base: position 89,933 of record NZ_CBABQS010000006.1, on the reverse strand, counting down.
TCTCTTGTCCGTCCATAACATACTCAGCATCAATGGATTTACAAATAATTTCGAGGATTGTTGAAAGATGCTCTTGGTCAAAATTGCCGCTCAAACGACAATTTTTTAAGGTAGGATTTAACTTGATTTTTACGTTGAAATTGTGTTCGATACTATCGACTACGCTTTGCATTAAAGTATTATCAAAAGTCAAAGAAGTTAATTCCCAATAAAAGGTTTTATCTTTCGGTAACTCATTGATTGTCAAAATATCAGACTTATTTTCTAAAACGACTTGCTGTTTTGGCGTTACAAAAACTTCTTTTTCTGCTTCGTTAGTTACCGATACTTTCCCCGTTACCACCGACACTTCAAATTTTTCTGTTTCTGGATAAGCTTTTACGTTGAAACTGGTTCCTAAAACTTTAGTCTTCATTTTTCCCGCATAAATCAAAAACGGACGAGCTTCATCACGCTTGACATCAAAGAATGCTTCACCTTTTAAATTTACTTGTCGGTAAACTCTATCCGATTGATTATAAGATAATTGTGTCTTAGGTTGTAGCCAAACCGTACTACCATCTGGCAGGTCAATTTTTAAGATTTTTGCCGAAGAGTTTTCGTATTTTGCCCAATCCGATAAAGAAATATCAGACTTTATTCGGGAAATGTTATTATCCAATTTTGTATTAAAATAAAAAGATAAGCCCATGAAAATCAACAACATGGCTGCCATTCCCGAGGCGTACCAAATCCAACGTGGCGGCGTGTAGAGTTGAACGGGTTTGATTTTTCTATCAATATTCTGACGAACTCGTTGAATTAATTCCTTACGGTCATCATCATTCATTTCACTGATGCCATCGGGATTATTTTCAAAGGATTTATACCATGCTTCAACCAAAACTTGCTCACCTTCGGAACATTGGTTGTTTAAGTATTTTGCAATTATTTCTTGATTTAGTTTCATTTTTATGTGCTATCAAAGACTAAGTGAATCAAGTAGTTATTTTCCCCTATGCTGATTTGAAAAAAATATTTTATTTTTCAAATCAGCACAAAAAAAGGGAGGTATTGCTTTGAGCAATACCTCCCTTTTTTTGTCTTTAAAATTTCCAAATGAATTATTGCTGAATAGCATTCTCTTTGGCTTTCTCTTGTTCTTTCGCTCGCTTTTTGAAAAAACCTTTCAGTAAAAAGTTATGTTGAACCGCTTCCAAATCATCATTCAATTTTGAACTACTCGACTGCAAATTCTTAATCATTCCTTTCAAAGAATTAGCGGTTGACGAATCATTTAACATCAATCCAACGGGGCTGTCTTTTCTATTTAATCGATCACTAACGGTTTTTAAATTAGCCGTAAATTTATTCAAAGAACTCGAAGCATTTTGCAATTGCGTAACCGTCCCCACGATTTTGTTATAAGCAACACTATCGTTTGCAATTCTGTTAATAGAATTCGTTGGATTTTTAAAATTGCCCGAAAGACGCTCAAAATCACCCAGTACATTTTTTCCAGACAACGAAGCCTCTTTGAAATTATCCACCGTTTCTTGGAGATTATTAATGGTACTCGCCAATTTTACGCCTAAAGCTGGGTCGTTGACCAACTTTCCTAAAATACCATCCCCAGCGTCAATTTTCTTACTGATACTTTTAAAGTTAGCAGTAATATCCACTAAATTTTTATTATTTTGTTGTAAAGTTGCCAACATATCTTCGGTACTTAGTTCGTTTTCAATCTTCAAAAAATCATTCTTCACAACTTGAGGAAAATTTTTACTCCCACCATAAATGACCACAAGTTTATTCCCAATTAAACCATCTGAACCAATTTTTGCAAAAGCATTTTTATGAATATGTGATTCCGCATCATTTTCAATACTCATGGATACTATCACCTGAGAATCTCCATAAAATTCAATTTTTTTCACAGTACCAATTTTCACACCCGAAAACAAAACATTAGCGCCAATTGCCAAGCCACTAACGTCATTAAAAACGGTATTTAAGGCAAATGTTTTGACAAATGCTTTTTTCTGTCCCCCCAAAGTGAAGATGGTTATGATAAGAATTGCTAAGCCAAGGACGATAAAAATTCCAACAATTACTGGTCGATTATTTTTCATGTGTTATCTTATTTTCGGTAAAATTGTAATCGTAAAAAGCCTTAATATAGGCATCATCTGAACTGAAAACTTCGTCAAAACTACCAATTTTCAGAAATTTACCTTCGTTAAGAACTGCTACTTTGTTCCCCGTTATTTTGGCACAAGTAAGATCATGCGTAATAATAATTGAACTGGTTTTGTATTCTTGCTGCACTTTCAAAATCAAATTATTCAACTCAATACACGTGATTGGGTCGAGTCCAGAAGTAGGCTCATCATAGAGCATAATTTCGGGTTTTAGGATTAAGGTTCGGGCAATGCCAATTCGCTTTTTCTGCCCTCCCGACAATTCAGAAGGCATTTGGTTAATCGTTTGGGGCAAGCCTACGTCATTCAGAACAGATTCGATAGCATCATTTACTTCCTTACTACTCAAATCTCGTCGGTTTCTGACCAATGGAAATTTAAGATTTTCCCGCACGCTCATACTATCATACAAGGCACTACTTTGAAAGGAAAATCCGATTTTCAGTCTTAATTCTTGCAATTCTTTTTCGTTCAATTTATCAACCTCCTGACCAAGCACTTTTACCAAACCACTGTCAGGTTTTAGAAGTCCAGAAATGATTTTTATCAAAACCGATTTTCCCGTTCCAGAGCGACCCAAAACAGCAATATTTTCGCCTCTTTTTATTTCAAAATCGACGCCATTAAGCACATCAAGCATTCCGAAAGACTTTTTTAAGTTCTTAATATAAATCACCGATTCTTGATTGTTAATTTGTACGTTTTCTTTATCCATTAAATACTGGTTTTACTTAAAATTATTAAGCACTTGAACAATTAATAACTCTTCCACAAAAATCAAAAACATAGAAAATACCACGGCAAGATTCGCTGCTCGTCCAACGCCTTGCGTACCATTCTGAGCGTAATAGCCTTGATAACAGCCCGCTACACCAATCGTAAAACCATAACAAAGTGCCTTAAAAAGTGATGAAAAAATGTCCTTGAATTCGATGGATTTGAAAGCACTGATAAAAAAGCTCGTAAAACTGGTCAATTCATTTGAGTGTACGTTTAGATACGCCCCCATCATTCCAACCAAACCCGTGTATAAAACCAATACCGGCATCATAAAAGTGATGGCTAAAATGCGACTTACAACTAAGAACTTGAAGGGGTTTGTGGCGGAAACCTCCATGGCATCAATCTGTTCGGTTACTTTCATTGAACCTAATTCTGCCCCAATGTTTGAACCTACTTTTCCCGCCGCAATCAAGGCGGTGATGAGCGGTGCCATTGTTTTGATGATAGCAATTGACACCAAAGACGGCAACCAAGAGGCTGCACCAAATGCCGATAAAGATGGGCGTGATTGTTTCGTAAAAACGGTTCCTGTGATAAAACCCGTGACTGAAACTAATAACAATGTTTTATAACCTACTGCATAACACTGATTTATGATTTCTTTCCACTCAACGGGCGCTGAGAATGATTCATTGATAAATCGGATGATAAAAGTGCATATATCGTACAAATCCTCAAAAAAACCGTCGATGCCTTTTGAGATTAAATACTTTTTCTTAGCGGTAATTTCTGATTTTTTAGAGGTTGGTTCCATGCGGTTTTATACATTATTTTCTCTTACAAATCCGAAGTATCGGCTTTCACACACCACAATAATTCTTTGACAAAACGATTGGCTAATTTATCCGTTGCTTCTTTATCTTTCGGAACGCCTTTTTCGTCATAATTTTCATCTACTTTTGGCACCGAAAACATCTCGGTAATCGTCCAAGCCTTCATTTTCCAAAGGGTAAATTGCAATGAAACTAAGCATTGATTTCCGGCAAATGGCCCATCAGAAACCGTTACAATTCCAGTCGGTTTATGCCTCCATTCCTCATATAATAGATCCACCGCATTTTTTAAACTCGCAGGCATTCCACCATTATATTCTGGCGTGACGATAATAACACCGTGGGCTGAATCTATTTTTTGGGCATAATCAAGCGTTTGAGCGTCGGGATTTTTCTGTATTTTTAGCTTTTCATCAAAGATTGGAAAATTATACTCTCTTAAATCAAGGATTTCGGTAGTTGCCAGTCTATTATCAGCCAAATATTTTTCAAAATATAAAGCCACCCGATGGCTTTTTCGGTCGGGACGGATACTGGCAGAAATAATGGCGATGTGAGGCATGAATTGATTTAGGTTTAAGGTAATTTTTGAAAACGTAAAGTTTGTCTGTTTTCTGTTGTTAAGTATTACACAAAAACAAAAAAGAATTATATCATTCACACTTTTGGGGAAAGTGAGAAAATAGCTAACAATTCAAAATATTCAAATCTGGATCAAAAGCCCTAAAACCATCAACGTCGTATAATCATTCAAAGCATCTCTCAAAATTTTCAAGGCTTTGGTCATTTGGTTTTCGACCGTTTTTTCTGAAATATCCATTTTTTCTGAAATTTCACGTTGAGAAAATCCACTTCGTTTCAATAAAAAAACTTCCCTACAACGTTCTGGAAGTAATTTCAAGGCATTTTGGTAGGCTTGATTCAATTCATCAAAAGCAACCGCTTGCTCAGTAAAATTATCATCATCTGCTTCAGGATTGAGGCTATTTGAATACTTTTCAAAGAGATTATTTTTCTTGTATTGAGCAATGACAAGGTATTTTACCGAAGAAAAAAGATAGGATTCAATCGTGGTAGAAATAACTAAAACGGCTCGACGTTCCCATAAAGAAACAAACAATTCTTGCACAACTTCTTCGGTCAATGCTCGATTTTGCAATCTTTTATAAACGGCACCGTAGAGTTTAGAGAAATATTTTTGATACAAAAAATCAAAAGCTCGTACATCATCTTTGGCGAGATGTTCGAGAATTTGTTGGTCGGTATCAAAAGTGGCATCAAGCATTTTAATTACAAAATAAATACAATTTTTTAGCATTATATTCACAATTTAAGGCTATTTCGAAAAAAACATCTTAAAGATTTGTTCAAGTCTTCAAGAACGATTACTTTTAAATCATTATAAAAATCCAAAAGAATTTAATCTCCCGTCAAATAATTAAAATCTCTATTATATTGATAATCAACAAATTATCTCCCCTTCTGTCCTCTCGCACTGAATAAATTCTTGCGATTTCTAAATAAATATGCAATTTTTGTGTAAATTTTTTTGTTGGGAATGTAGATAGAATCACAAGATTTTAATTACATAAAAAGCACTATTAACAGTATAAAATAAGCATGGCAGAGCATACCAAGTGCCTAATTATAGGCTCAGGACCCGCAGGTTACACCGCAGCAATTTATGCCTCAAGGGCAGGATTAAACCCAGTAATGTATCAAGGACCACAACCAGGAGGTCAATTGACGATTACGAATGATGTTGAAAATTTCCCAGGTTATGCCGATGGAATTCAAGGGCCAGAAATGATGCAAGACCTCGAAAAACAGGCTCGTAGATTCGGAACTGATGTAAGATATGGCATGGCAACTTCAGTAGATTTCAATTCGACACCCAAGAAAGTTTTCATTGACGATACACACGAAATCCACGCTGATTCCGTTATCATTGCCACGGGTGCTTCGGCAAAATGGCTTGGATTGCCTTCCGAAGCAAAATATAATGGCCTTGGCGTTTCAGCTTGTGCCGTTTGTGATGGGTTCTTTTTCCGTAATCAAGAAGTAGCCATTGTGGGTGGTGGCGATACTGCCGCTGAGGAAGCAACTTATTTGGCAAATTTATGCTCGAAAGTGCACATGATTGTTCGTCGTGATCAATTACGTGCTTCGCAGATTATGCAAAAGCGGGTAACTTCAAATCCTAAAATTCAGATGCACTGGAATTCTCAGACGGAGGAGATTTTAGGGGATGGCAACGGTGTAACGGGCGTAATGATAAAAAACCATATCACCAATGTTGAAACGGTTTTACCAATTACAGGTTTCTTCGTGGCGATTGGTCATAAACCCAATACGGATATTTTCAAAGGTTTTTTAGACATGGACGAAGCCGGTTATTTAATGACTGAAAAAGGATCAAGTCGTACCAATATTGAAGGCATTTTTGCCTCTGGTGATGCGCAAGACCACATTTATCGTCAAGCTGTTACCGCCGCAGGTACGGGTTGTATGGCAGCTTTGGATGCTGAAAGGTGGTTGACAGAACAAGAGGATTAATTATTAGATTTATGAAAAAGATTAGAGACATATTACTTTTTACACTTTGTGTAAGCACCTTCACAGTTTCTGCACAGGAGTCTGGGAGTTTCAAAAAAAATCCTAAGATTAATATCAAGAACAATACGGGTTTATACAAAGAAAAAGAGAAGAAGGAGGAAATGTTAGATGAGTTACCAAAATTAAAATTCAACAATTCTTACGAAGTAGAAGCTACCGCTGCGGTTACAGCGTCTTCTAATAAATATGTACCTTCTAAAGCATTAAATGCCTCTGTAAGTAGTTTCGATACCACTTCAATTGATGAAAGAGAACCACTCATTATTGAAATCGAAGAAGAAACTCGTCCAGAAGGAAGCGATGATTTTGTATCAGTGGCAACATATTATTCTGTTTGGGATGCTACTAATATTGACCCTTACGGAATAGATGCGAAAGAATTTGATGATGTAGTTGACGTAGAATTATACAATAAAGATCAAGGACGTTTTTGGTCAGTGCCCAATAATTCACCCAAATTAACTTCGCAATTTGGGCCACGTTGGAATCGTTTGCACGCAGGGGTGGATATTGATTTAGAAACTGGCGACCCTGTATATTCAGCTTTTGATGGTATCGTTCGAGTATCAGGATATAATAATGGTGGGTACGGCAATTTTATGGTCGTTCGTCACTATAATGGAATCGAAACTTTATATGGTCACCTTTCGCAAAAAAACCTTGAGTCAGGTACTTACGTAAAAGCAGGTGACCAAATTGGACTGGGCGGCAGCACAGGAAGAAGTACTGGCTCACATTTACACTTTGAGACTCGTTATGAAGGAAACCCTTTCAATCCAACCTATGTTTTCAACTTTTCAGGAACTGGTTCAGAACCTGTTGGGGACCATTTATTAATTTCTGCCAGAGTTTTTGATACTTACGGGTTGGCATTAGGCAACGAATATGGAGATGCTGGAAATAAAGTTATGACTCGCAAAACTGCCTGGACAACTGTCCATTATGGCGATTCACTTTATTCTATTGCAAATCGTGCAGGAATTTCAGTAGAGAAATTAGCTAAAATGAACGGAATGAGAATTTCCTCAAGTCTGAGAGCAGGAAGACGTTTAAGAATTCAATAATTATCAATGTTAGATTGAATCAGAGAATGAGTGAATGAGATTTAATAGTCTTAATCACTCATTTTTTTATTGGTATTATTTTCACTATTTAATGTTTAATACCTCTTTTTACTCGAGTATAGTGCGTTGAACATTCAAAATTAATCATTAATTTAAGCTTATGAAATTAGATATACTCGTGATGGCAGCACATCCTGATGATGCCGAATTAGGCTGTTCAGGAACAATTTGTTCGCACATTGCCCAAGGTAGAAAAGTTGGAATCGTTGACTTTACTCGTGGCGAATTAGGAACTCGTGGAACACCCGAAATGCGTTTGGCAGAATCTGCCGAAGCCACTAAAATTATGGGTATTCACGCCCGTGAAAACTTAGGTTTTAGAGATGGTTTTTTCGTAAATGACGAAGAACATTTGATGAAATTGATTCGTGTTATCAGACGTTATCAGCCCAAAATTGTATTGGCAAATGCTTATCATGACCGTCACCCCGACCACATAAAAGGCTGTGAATTAGCCGTAGATGCGTGTTTTAAATCGGGTTTGCGAATGGTTGAAACCTTTGAAGATGATGGAACACCGCAATCTGTATGGCGACCTAAAAATGTTTATCATTATATCCAAGACCGTTATCTTACGCCAGATTTTATTGTGGATATTTCTGATTTTTGGGAACAAAAAGAAGCCTCGGTCAGAGCATTTAAAAGTCAATTTTACGACCCAAATTCGGTTGAACCAGAATCTTATTTGACTTCTCCTGCTTTCTTGAAATTTTTGGAAGCTCGTAACCGTGAAATGGGACACGCCATTGGGGTAGAATTCGGGGAAGGTTTTACAAGTTATAAGAAAGTTGGCGTAAAAGATTTGGGAAGCTTAATTTAGTGTAATAGATTAGACAATTTTTTAAGATTGTCTAATCTATTAAAACTACTTTATGGCGATAATCTTTCAATCTTCCAATCTCCATTTTCCAATAAAGTATAAGCAATACGGTCATGCAAACGTGATGGGCGACCTTGCCAAAATTCAATGTAATTGGGTACAAGTCTGTAACCACCCCAATGTGGAGGTCGTGGAATTGGTTGGTCGCCAAATTGTTCGATTAAGTGTTTTTCTCTTTCTTCTAAGATTTCACGTTGTCCAATTACCATACTTTGGTTAGAAACCCAAGCACCAATTTGACTTGCTCTCGGGCGACTATGAAAATAAGCATCCGATTCTTCTCCAGAGATTTTTTCTATCAATCCTTCAATTCTTACTTGACGCTCTAATTCCGCCCAAAAAAACGTTAAACACGCATTTGGGTTTTCGGCTAATTCTGTTCCTTTACGGCTTAAATAATTGGTAAAAAATGTAAAACCATTATCCAATCCTTTGAGTAAAAGTACCCGAGTGGAAGGCTTATTTTCATGCGATACCGTTGAAAACAAAAAGGCATTTGGTTCAAGTAATTGACCTGCTACGGCCTCATCAAACCATTCTTGAAATTGCCCGATGGGTGTATTTGCAACGTCTTTTACGTCTAAGCTACCTTTGGTATAATTCTCACGAAGAGCGGCTAATTCTGTTTTTGTCATTTTATTTTTTGTATGTTAGCGTAACACTAATACTTTTGGCATTCTTAAAACCTAACAAATATCATCTAATTCCCTTTTAACATTTTAACAAAGTCGTCTTCGTATTGTTTCAATGCCTTCAATAAATCTTGGAGTTCAGTATATTCTGGCGTGCCTTTTTTGGCGTTGAAAATTGCATCAGCCCTATCCGATGCCTTTTCGTATTCTGATTCGTTTTTTATTTCTTTCATGATTTAATGGTAGCACAGGCTTCAGTCTGTATTCTTTGTACTTAAAATACAGACAAAAGCCTGTATACAATGTTATAGTAAAAGATATTGATAATCTTCACGGATGTAGGTGAAATGAAAATCTCTCCAATGATTCGCTAAACCTGCTTTCTTCGGATTATTAGCAATATACATAACGATATTTTGTAATTCCCGAATATTCCTTACATAACGGTCATAACTTTCTACTTGCTACAATCGTCCAGAACGATTAAGAATTTTATTAGCTTCATACGCAGAACCACCTTTAATGAGATGCATAATATCATAAATTTGCTTGTAATTTTTATCGGTAACTTCTTCATCAATAGGAATCTTTTCTGACTGAAAATTTAAGTCAAAAAGCAGGTGAACGTGATTTGGCATAATACAAAAAGCTAATAAATCGTAGTGTCCATTATGATATTGATGGATTTTATTTGCTACAATTTGTGCTGCCTGAGGATATGAAAGATACTTTTCACCATATTCAACTGAATCTAAGACGGCATCTACTCTTTGAAAGTATCGCTTTTGAGCAATGTCCAGATTCTCTTTTAGGTTTTCAGAATTTTCTTCTCTAATGGTATTTATTTTAGCGTTACGTTCTTGCTGAAGCTGTTGTATCTTTTCTTTTGGTATAGAACCGTAGAGGCTAAATGTAATAAAAAAAGTAGCTCCAATAGGTTGAATATGAGGCAAATTTCGGGCGTAGTTTGTTTTCATATTTTTATTTTTAAGTACCACAGGTTTTAACCTGTGATACATTTGATACTAAGACTCTGGCTAAAGCCTGTGGTACATCTCTACAACAATTCAAAAACCCGCTCCATACTTACCGCAAACCCAATTTTCTCACGAAGTTCTGATATTTTCACTCTCTCTTGTTCCATCGAATCACGGTGACGGATGGTTACTGTTTCGTCTTCCATGGTTTGGTAATCTACCGCAATGCAGTAAGGTGTTCCAATTAAATCTTGACGAGTATAACGCTTTCCGATTGCGCCACCATCATCGTAAGTCACATTGAATGATCGCTTTAACGCATGATAAATATCTTGTGCTTTTTCGGCTAAACCATCTTTTTTCACCAAAGGCAAAACCGCCGCTTTGATAGGCGCAACCGTTGGATGGAATTTCAAATACGTTCTTTTCTTTTCTGTTTCTCCCTCACCCGTTGTTTCTTCGGTATAAGCATTACACAAAATGGCTAAGAAAAGACGGTCAGCACCCACTGAAGTTTCTACCACGTAAGGAATATAATTTCCGTAAGGTTTACCGTTTTCGTCAAGGTCAGCATCAAAATATTGTTGCTTCTTCTTCGACAAAGTCTGGTGAGCCGTTAAATCAAAATCGGTACGTGAGTGAATTCCTTCCATTTCTTTAAATCCGAAAGGGAATTTATACTCAATATCCACGGCAGCATTGGCGTAATGAGCCAATTTTTCATGGTCGTGGAATTTTAAATTTTCAGCAGGTAAACCAATCGCTTGGTGAAATTTCAAACGAGTTTCTTTCCATTTGTTGTACCATTCCATTTCAGTGCCAGGACGAACAAAAAATTGCATTTCCATTTGTTCAAATTCACGCATACGGAAGATAAAATTTCTCGCAACTATCTCATTTCTAAATGCTTTACCAATTTGAGCAATTCCGAAAGGCACTTTCATACGTCCCGATTTTTGAACATTTAGGAAATTCACAAAAATACCTTGCGCAGTTTCAGGACGAAGGTAAATCAAGGAAGCATCTTCTGAAACTGCCCCAATTTGCGTTGAAAACATTAAATTGAATTGACGAACATCCGTCCAATTTGCGGTATTTGAAATCGGACATTTGATGCCTTCGTCCAAAATAATTTGGCGTAAACCCGACATATCATCGGCGGTCATCGCTTTTGCCATTGCTTCCAATAATGCTTTTCCTTTTTCGGGTGAACCTTCGGCTTCGTATTGATCGGCTTTGGCTTCCAATAATTGGTCGGCACGGTAACGCTTTTTAGAATCTTTGTTGTCAATCATCGGGTCGTTGAACGAATCTATGTGACCAGATGCTTTCCACGTTAGCGGATGCATAAAGATGGACGCATCAATACCCACAACATTGTCGTTGAGCATTGTCATGGCTTTCCACCAAAGTGCTTTTAAATTATTTTTTAGTTCAACGCCATTTTGACCGTAGTCATAAACGGCTTGAAGACCATCATAAATTTCAGAAGAAGGAAACACAAAGCCATATTCTTTGGCGTGCGAAATAATGTCTTTTAACGTTGAAGCGGTATCTTGCTGTTTTGGTTCTGCCATTGTTTTTTTAATCTTTACTGGTTATTAGTTATTGGTTACTGGTTATTGATTATTAGTTAGTGGTTAATTAAGACAAGTGTACCTAATTCCTAATAATTAATCCACTAATAACTAATGGCAAAGTTATGAATTTTGCCTTGAATTGTCTGTTTTCATCTTCAGAATAATCATGGCGAAGCTTATAAAGTGTATCTTTGTCGCCAATATTACCTTTATTTATATGACCAAATTCCTAATTATCCGTTTTTCATCCATTGGTGATATCGTCCTGACAACGCCCGTTATTCGTTGTTTAAAGCAGCAATTTCCCGAGGCTGAAGTACATTATGTTACCAAAAAATCATACAAAACGCTGCTCGAAAATAATCCATACATTGATAAGGTTTTTACGTTGGAAAAAAGTCTTAATGATTTGGTAAAGCAATTAAAATCAGAAGATTATCATTATGTAATAGATTTGCACAACAACCTCAGAACGAGCATTATTAAATTTCGTTTGGGCGTAAAATCATTTAGCTTTGACAAATTGAATTTCCAGAAATGGATTTTGGTTAAATTCAAGAAAGACATCATGCCAAAAGTCCATATTGTGGACAGATACATGAAAACGGTGGAAACTTTAGGGGTGAAAAATGATAATAAAGGCTTAGATTATTTTATACCCGAAAAAGATGATTTGCCTTTGCATTGGCTACCAAAAAATTTCAGAAATGGTTATGCTGTTTACGCCATTGGAGGGCAACATGAAACGAAGAAATTGCCCTTAAATAAAATGGTCGAACTTTGCCAAACGATTCAATTGCCTTTGGTGTTAATTGGAGGAAAGGAGGATTCAGTTATTAGCGAACAGTTATCAGTTATTAGTATAAATAGTCCAATTTTTGATACTTGCGGAAAAATGAACTTAAATCAATCCGCTTCGATTATTCAAAAAGCTACAATTGTGTATACCCACGATACTGGAATGATGCACGTGGCTTCTGCCTTGAAGAAAAAGGTGATTTCTATCTGGGGAAATACCCTTCCTGAGTTTGGAATGTATCCGTATCAGACTGAATATGAAGTAATTGAAAACAAAGAATTGAATTGTCGTCCGTGTTCCAAAATTGGTTATAGTAAATGTCCGTTGGGTCATTTCAAGTGTATGAATGAGTTGAAATTTTAATCATAATAATGAATAAAAAGATAAACATAGGCTTAGTCCAAATGTCGTGTACCGCTGATGTACAGGCAAATATGCAAAAAGCGATTAAGGGAATCCGTGAGGCGGCTCAAAAAGGAGCAAATATCGTTTGTCTCCAAGAATTATTTACTTCACTGTATTTTTGTGATGTAGAAGACCACGAGAATTTTAAATTAGCCGAAGCCATTCCCGGCCCTTCTACCGATACGCTCTCTGCCGTTGCTAAAGAATTGGGCGTGGTAATTATTGCTTCTCTTTTTGAAAAACGTGCGGCTGGCTTATATCACAATACCACGGCAGTTTTGGATGCTGACGGAACGTATCTTGGCAAATACCGTAAAATGCACATTCCCGATGACCCTGGATATTATGAGAAGTTTTATTTTACGCCAGGAGACGCATCACCAGAAGATTCGGGTTATAAAATTTTTCAAACCAAATTTGCTAAAATTGGCGTGTTGATTTGTTGGGACCAATGGTATCCAGAAGCGTCAAGAATTACGGCTTTGATGGGTGCTGAGGTTCTTTTTTATCCAACCGCCATTGGTTGGGATACAACCGAAACCGATTCAAGCATTAATCGAGAACAATATTCTGCTTGGCAAACGATTCAACGCTCGCACGCAGTAGCGAATGGCGTACACGTAGTTTCGGTCAATCGGGTTGGACGTGAAGCTGACCAACAATTCTGGGGTGGAAGTTTCGTGGCAAATCCTTTTGGAACACTTTTATATTTAGGTTCGCACGACCAAGAGGAGGTTCATGTCCAGGAAATAGATTTAGATAAAACCGAATATTATCGATCAACTTGGCCTTATTTGCGTGATAGACGAGTTGATAGTTATCAGCCAATTACAAAACGATTTATTGATTAATAATTTTATTAGACAAAAGGTTGGAAATATCTCATATCCAATAAAATTCTTAATTCAGAGCTAATGTCTCATACCTAATTATACTTAAAATTCCCCCTCTTATCGACACAATTACTGTATTGGTCGAAAATAGTCATAATCTAAGAGACACAAATGCAATATTTGTGTTGTATTCTTGTCATTCTATCATATTTAAGCATTTTCCCGCTTATCTGAAAAACAGTCCATTTGTACTATTTTGATTTTATTGATGAATCATTTGGAATAATTTTAGTGATTATTTCAAATAATTCAATCTTAAATAACACTTAAATAACACTTAAATAACATTTATATAGATGAAAAATTTATTATTTTTTTCTGCATTTTTATGCCTCTTTTCCAGCACAGTATCAGCCCAATTTCCAATGGGTGGGGGGGGATTTGGTGGTGGCTCACGCAGAGGTGACCAAGCGGCCATCCCTGGAACGGCACAGGCAACCCCAAAAGGTTCAGCCAAAATTTCTGGTTACGTTATTGATTCAACCGTTTCAAAAGCCGTTGAGTACGCAAGTATTGCCTTATCCACAAAGAAAGATAACAAAATTGTGGATGGAACCATCTGCGATGATAAAGGAAAATTCTCTCTTGCTCGGGTTGCCGTTGGTGAATACATTCTTTCAGTTTCATTTATGGGATATCAATCTAAAAAAATAGAGGTTAGTATCGTCAATAAAAATGATGAAATTGATTTGGGCGTTATTAAAATGAACCAAAGTTCTCAAACTTTGGCGGAAGTAACGGTAGAAGGACAACGTTCGTTGATAGAAGATAAAGTGGATAGAATGGTTTATAATGCCGAGAAAGATATTACCAATAAAGGTGGTGACGGAACGGATGTCTTGAGAAAAGTACCTTCTTTGACTGTCGATTTGGATGGTAATGTTTCGCTTAGGGGAAGTCAGAATGTGAAGGTTTTAATTAATAATAAGCCTTCAACAATTCTTGCCAGTAGCATTTCCGATGCGTTGAAACAAATTCCGGCGGATATGATTAAATCTGTGGAAGTAATTACCTCACCATCAGCTAAATACGATGCAGAAGGCTCGGCAGGGATTATTAATATCATTACTAAAAAGAACAATCTGCAAGGACTTTCACTCAATTTAGACAGTAGTGTTGGTATTAGAGGAGGAAATTTATCTTTGAACGGTAGCTATAGAATGGGTAATATGGGCTTCTCGTTGGGTGGTTTTGGAAGAGCAAATTATAACGTGAATGGACGTTTTGACAATACCCAAATCACTACAGGAACGGACGGTACTAAAACAACAAACGTGCAAGGAGCAGAAACTCGTAATAATGGTTTATTCGGCAATTATCAATTAGGATGGGATTGGGATATTAATAAAACAAACTCAATAAGTGCTTCAGTTCGTTTAGGGGCAAGAAATCAGTCTAATTTTCAGGACGTTTTATTGACTCAGATTTTCAGAAATAATTTATTAAATAATTCTAACACTCGCAACGTAGAGTCGATTGATAATTCAAACAACGTTGATGCCAACATTGATTATACCCATATTTTCAAAAAACCACAACAAGAATTATCCATATCGGGGCAATTTAGTAGAAACAATCGTAACAGTGAGTTTACCAATAACATTTTAAATCTTCCTGATTCATTAGTTGCCAGAGGTTTAAATAGAATTACCAATGTCAACCCAAGTTATAATCAAGAAGCAACTTTACAGATAGATTATCAAACACCAATCGGCAAAACGCAAATGATTGAATTTGGGGGAAAAGATATTTATAGAACAGTAAATTCGGTTTTCAAACAAATTGGTAATAATGGCGCTTTGGACTATAACCAAAATATTTTGGCGAGTTATTTCTCTTATACCTTAACAACCAAGAAAAAATACAGCATAAAAGCTGGTGGGCGTTATGAATATACCACCATAGATGCCAAACAGACGGCAGAAAGTGGGGCAGTAAATGGAATTAGTATTCCAAGTTATGGAACATTTGTGCCAAGTATCAATATTTCAAAAAGCTTAAAAGGTGGAACCACTTTAAAAGTGGCTTACAATCGTCGTATTCAAAGGCCTTCTTTGCAGTTCTTGAACCCTAATCGTAATGCTTCAAATCCTTCAAATGTTACGGAGGGTAATCCCTTATTGTCTCCAGAATTTACTAACAATTATGAATTTACAGTCAATACGTTCTTCAAAAACACTTTCTTGACCACTGCACTTTTTATGCGTAACACCACTGGTGGCATCCAAAGTGTCCGTACCAGCACAGTTGATGCACAAAATAGACCTATCATTTTGACAAATTATTTAAACATCGGAAATGAAGATGCCTACGGAATGAACTTGTTCGGAAATGTGAATATTTCTAACAAATTACAGCTGGGTGGCGGAACGGATATATATTATACCCTCTTGAAAAACAACAATCCGAATCCACTTTATAATGCTTCAAATGAGGGTTGGGTAGCAAGTTTTAGATTATTCGGTAGTTATAATTTCTCGAAAGGTTGGGGCTTACAAACCTTTGCTTTTTATAGAGGGAATCAAGTGCAACTACAAGGGAATCAAGGCGGTTTCGGAATTTATAGTTTAGGCGTGAAAAAGGATTTCATGAATAAAAAAGGAAGCATTGGTTTAGGAGCAGAAAACTTCTTTACACCGAATGGTTTCACGATTAAAAGTAACATAGAATCACCAACGATTTCTCAAAATAGTACAACCACTTTGAGAAATATGAACTTCAAACTAACGTTCAGTTATAAAATCGGAAAAATAACTTTTACGGATGGAAAGAAGAAAAAGAAATCGGTTAATAACGATGACTTGAAAGACGGTGGTGGCGATAATGGAGGACAACAAGCAACTCCAGCAGCGGCACCTACGGGTGGCGGTGGTCGTCCGAGATAATGATTGTAATAGAAATTCAATAAAATGCCTCAATCGAAAGATTGGGGCATTTTTAGTTTATACAAAATTTAATCAATTAAATCATATCAGTAAAGTACAATAAAATGCCTTTTTTTCAATAACTTCTACCATTAATTATAAGCAAAAAAATCCAATGAATATCAATAAGTTATTAATTTGGAGTTCCGCCGTTTTGGTGGGTAGCTTTTCGATTTATTCATTAATCGGACACGGCGATGAAGTGGATTATAGTAGCCAAGTAAAACCTATTTTAAACCGCAGTTGCATCAAGTGTCATGGTGGGGTGAAAAAGCAAGGTGGATTCAGTGTTTTGTTTCGGGAAGATGCTTTGGGAAAAACTAAATCCGGTAAATCTGCCATCATTCCAGGCGATCCCGAACATTCTGAATTTATTACCAGATTAACCCATAAAGACCTCGAAGAACGAATGCCTTATCAGGCTGAACCTTTATCGAAAAACGAAATTGAATTACTAACAAAATGGGTAAAACAAGGCGCAAAATGGGGAGAACATTGGGCTTTTACTACGCCTGAAATGCCAAATATTCCTAATAAAAACTTCTTTGCAAGCTTCACAGATTGGTTTTCGCCCAAATGGGAGAAAAATAACATTGATTATTTTGTAGCGGATAAATTAGTAAAAGAAAATCTAAAACATTCTCAACCCGCCGACAAAGGAACGCTACTACGTCGTGTTTGCCTCGACCTCACGGGCCTTCCTCCTACCGAACAACAACTCACAGATTTTCTGCATGATAAATCGGAAAATGCTTACGGAAAAGCCGTTGAAAAACTCTTAGCTTCGCCCCAATACGGTGAACGTTGGGCGGGAATGTGGTTGGATTTAGCCAGATATTCCGATACCAAAGGCTACGAGCGTGATGACCAACGGAGCATTTGGAAATATCGTGATTACGTAATTGATGCCTTCAACCAAAATATGCCTTACAATCAGTTTATCAAAGAACAATTGGCGGGTGATTTATTGCCTCATCCTACTGATAATCAATTAATTGCCACGGGCTTTCACCGCAACTCTATGACCAATGATGAAGGAGGAACGGATAACGAAGAGTTCAGAACAGCGGCAGTTTTAGACCGAACAAACACTACTTGGGAAGTTTTGCAGGGGACAACTTTTGCTTGTATTCAGTGTCATAGCCATCCTTACGACCCTTTTCGGCATGAGGATTATTATAAGTATATGGCATTTTTCAACAATACTCGTGACGAAGATTCCTACGGTGATTATCCCCATTTGAGGCTTTTTCAAAAGGAAGATTCCGCCAAAGTTATGAGCATAAAAAACTGGATTCAGAAAAATTCTTCCGTTTCGAAAGCCAATGAATATGCCAAGTTTTTAAAGACTTGGCAACCTACGTACAATTCACTTTCTTGTGATGAATTTGTAAAATCTGAATTATCAGATACCAAGTTTTTGGGAATGCAAAACGGTGGTTCATCTCGCTTAAAAAATGTTGATTTAAACGGAAAAAATCAAATGATTTTTCGGTATAATTCATCTAAAGTAGGCGGAACTTTTACAATTCATATAGATAAAATTGACGGTGAAATTTTATTAACAACTAAATTGGATACTACCAAGGGCTATCAGTCAAAACAGGTATTTTTCAAATCTGTAAACGGCATTCATAACCTGTATTTCAAAGCCATAAATCCAAATTTGAAAGGTAAAGAAGATTACACCGCCTATTTTGATTGGTTTGGTTTTTTGAGTAAATTTCCAGCCAAAAACAATCCTGAGCACGATTTAATGCAAAAAGAGTTTTGGCGATTGGCGAATATCAGTACAGATATCACCCTAATAATGGACGAAAATCCACAGAATTTACACCGAAAATCTAACGTTTTTGAACGGGGAAATTGGACGGCAAAAACCAAAGAAGTACAACCAGATATTCCTACTTTATTTGGCGGTTTACCGAAAAATTTACCTAAAAATCGCTTGGGTTTAGCCACTTGGATTGGTAGTGAACAAAACCCTTTAACGGCAAGAGTAGCTGTGAATCGTTTTTGGGAACAACTCTTTGGCATTGGATTGGTGGAAACAATGGAAGACTTTGGCACACAGGGATTTACCCCTTCAAACCCTGAATTGTTGGATTATCTTTCCATCAAATTTATGAAGGAATATAATTGGCAACCGAAGCAATTATTGCGTGAAATTGTACTATCTGCAACCTACCAACAAGACTCAAAAGTTACACCCGAAATGTTGGAAACAGACCCTGTTAATCGGTTTTTTGCTCGTGGTGCAAGGGTTAGATTATCGGCAGAACAAGTGCGTGACCAAGCGCTTTTGGTAAGTGGTATTTTGAGTCATAAAATGCACGGAAAAAGTGTGATGCCTTATCAACCAACTGGTATTTGGGGAGCGCCCTACAGTGGTATCAGTTGGAAACAAAGTGAAGGCGAAGACCAATTCAGGCGTGCTTTATATACCTATTGGCGGAGAAGTAGCCCGTACCCATCCATGATGACTTTTGATGGAACGAGTAGGGAAATTTGTTTGGCCAGACGCTTACGGACTAATACCCCTCTACAAGCACTCACAAGCCTAAACGACCCCGTTTATGTGGAATGTGCAAGGTATTTTGCCAAACGAATGGATAATGAAAAAATGGATATTAATGGACAAATCCGTAAAGCATATTCACTCGCAATGTCCAAAGAAATATCCAATGATAAGTTATTGATTTTGAATAATTTATATCAAAAATCACTGATAGATTTCAAGCAAAAACCCAATGAAGCCATGAAGTTTTTGGGATATTGCGAAGACAATAGCATCAAGCCAAAAAAAATGCCCGATTTAGCAGCAAAAACGATGGTAGCCATGACAATTTTGAATTTGGATGAGTTTGTGATGAAGGAATAACATTAAAGATAAAACCAATGAAAATCCACCAAGAAGCACATAAACATTTCGTTGAATACGAAACCCGTAGGCATTTTCTCAAACAATGCACCACCGGAATCGGCATGATGGCGATGGGTTCATTCCTTGAAAGTTGCGGGATAAATAATGTCTCCGCCGATGCTCTGGCGAAAGCTCAAAACCCACTTTCGCCGAAGAATCCACCATTTTTAGGCAAGGCAAAATCCGTGATTTATATTCACACGGCGGGTGCTCCATCGCAATTGGAAATGTTCGATTATAAGCCAGAACTACAAAAAATGGATGGTTTACCCTGTCCAGCTTCATTTTTGGAAGGGAAGAAATTTGCTTTTATTCGGGGTGTTCCTAATATGTTGGGAGCTCAAGCGAAATTCTCTCAAGTAGGTAAAAGTGGGGCTTGGCTATCCGATAATCTACCTCATTTACAGACCGTTGCCGACGAAATTTCGTTTTTGAAAGCCATGCACACCGACCAATTCAACCACGCACCCGCCCAGTTGCTGATGCACACGGGTTCGCCACGATTAGGTCGTCCTGCGATGGGTTCTTGGGTTACGTATGGACTTGGTTCTGAAAATCAGAATTTGCCAGGTTATGTGGTTTTGGCTTCGGGTGGTCGCAATCCAGATGCAGGGAAATCAGCGTGGGGAAGTGGATTTTTGCCTTCGGTTTATCAAGGCGTTCAATGTCGTTCAGAAGGCGACCCCGTTTTGTATCTTACCGACCCCGACGGGATGAGTAGAGATTTGCGTAAAAGTTCGATTGAAGCAATTAATAAAATCAATCAAAAACAATACGAAGAATTTCACGACCCAGAAACAATTGCCAGAATTTCTCAGTACGAAATGGCATTCAAAATGCAAACTTCCGTACCCGAAGTAATGGACATTAAAAATGAGCCAAAATACATTCACGAAATGTACGGCACGGAGTTAGGCAAAGAAAGTTTTGCCAACAACTGCCTATTAGCCAGAAAGTTAGTCGAAAATGGCGTGCGTTTTGTGCAACTTTTCGATTGGGGATGGGATGCTCATGGAACGGGCGAAGGCGACTCTGTGAAAGTTGGTGTAAAACGAAAATGTATGGAAACTGATCAAGCCACCACCGCTCTTTTGATCGATCTAAAACAAAGAGGCTTATTAGATGAAACGCTCATCGTTTGGGGTGGAGAATTTGGCAGAACGCCCATGCAAGAAAACCGTGAAGGGAGGGTTTTAGCCTACAAAGGACGTGACCACCACACCGACGCATTTACGATTTGGATGGCGGGCGGAGGCATCAAAAAAGGATATTCGCACGGTGAAACCGACCCAATAGGTTACGCTGGCATTTCGGGAAGAACATCTACGTATGACTTACAGGCAACAATTCTACATACCTTGGGCTTCGACCACGAGAAATTTACCTATCCATTTCAAGGAAGAAATTTCAGATTGACCGATGTGCAGGGCAAGGTAATCAATGCAGTTTTGGGGTGATTTATAAAAAATGGCATTAAGAAAATTTTCTTAATGCCATTTTCTCTATCCCAAAACCATCATTTCCTCCTGTCCATAAAATAGCGAAACTTCCTCCAAAATCCCAAGAATCTCTTCGTAATTCATGGAAGTAACAAAGCGCATTCTGAAATCTTTGAAATGAGGAATTCCTTTAAAATAACTGGCATAATGTCGTCTCATTTCCACAATTCCTACGTGGTTTCCTTTCCAACGAATGCTGAAATCTAAGTGTTTTCGGCAAACATCAATGCGGTCCTCAATCGTAGGAGGTGCTAAATGTTCTCCCGTTTTGAAAAAGTGTTTTATTTCATTAAAAATCCATGGATAACCAATGGCTGCTCGCCCAATCATGATACCATCCACGCCAAAACGATTACGATATTCTAAGGCTTTTTCGGGTGAATCAATATCTCCATTGCCAAAAATCGGAATTCTAATTCTTGGATTTTCTCTTACTTTGGCAATCAATCGCCAGTCGGCATCGCCTCTGTACAATTGGGCTCTTGTACGTCCGTGAATCGTAAGTGCTTCAATGCCAATATCTTGCAATCGTTCCGCTACATCTTCGATATTTTTAGTGGTATCATCCCAACCCAAACGAGTTTTCACGGTTACGGGCAAATGCGTTGAATTAACTACCGCTTTTGTCATCAAAACCATTTTGGGGATATCTTGTAACAAAGCCGCACCCGCCCCACGGCAAGCCACTTGTTTCACGGGACAACCATAATTTATGTCCACTAAATCAGGACCAGCGTTGGAGGCAATTTCTCCACAAACTCGCATTGTCTCCACGTCCGAACCAAACAATTGAATTCCGATAGGGCGTTCATACTCAAAAATATCCAATTTCTGAACCGATTTTGCCGCATCACGAATCAATCCTTCCGAAGAAATAAACTCGGTGTACATTAAATCCGCCCCGTTTGCCTTGCAGACAGCCCGAAACGGCGGGTCAGAAACATCCTCCATCGGTGCAAGCAACAATGGAAAATCCCCTAATTCTATGTTCTTAATTTTAACCATATTCTTTTCAATTGATAATGTACAATTGACAGTTGATAATGAACAATTGATAATTTTTTCACCAAATTATAATTAATTGATAAATGTTCATTATCAATTGTCCATTATTAATTGTCAATTATCAATTGTTCACTGTCAATTGTTACGTAAATTTACAACCATTATGACAAAATTCGATACTTCTTCTTCACAAACTAATCTGCCGTTTATATCTAAAATTATGATTTTGGTAGGTATTACTTTGGTTTTTATGACCATTGGCTCCGTTATTGGCATATTCTTTTTTACTCAAATTACAGGAATGCCTTTTGCACTGGTCGTTGATTTTCAAAAACACCTCAACGATTATCCCAATATGTACGATGCTGTGATGGCGATGCAGACATTTTCAACGCCTGTACCTTTCATTGGGGCAGCGTTGTTTTTTTGGTACGTGATTGAAAAACAAACCGTTGATACGTTAAGTTTCCACGAAATTAAATTACCCGTCTTTTTTTTAGTGGCACTTTTGGTAATTATTTTCATGGGTTTTGATGCGTTGATTATCGAATGGAATCAAGGAATGGTTTTGCCCGAATCCATGAAAGGAATCGAAAAATGGATGAAAGACAGTGAGGAAGCAACGGGCGAATTGACTAAATTCTTAACCACTTTCAAAACGCCTTCGCAATTGATTGTGGCGATGGTCGTAGTGGCAGTTTTGGCAGGAATTTCTGAAGAATTAATTTTCAGAGGCGTTTTGCAAAATATTGCTTTACGAGCCTCTGGAAATCCACACGTAGCGATTTGGTTTGCCGCTTTCACGTTTAGTTTTATTCATCTCCAATTCTACGGTTTCTTTCCCAGAATGTTGTTGGGGGCATTATTTGGTTATTTATATTACTGGACAAAAAACCTTTGGGTACCGATGTTTGCCCATTTTGTGAATAATGGATTTACCTTGCTAATGGCATATCTTTACTCAACAAAGGCCGTTGCCGTAAATATTGAAGACACAAAGTCCGTACCTTTAAGCATGGCTTTAGGCTCGTTATTATTATCGGCCTTAATATTAAGATGGTTCTGGATGAAAAGAGTGATTAGTTGATGGTTATTCCTACACTAATAAAAATTACAAATAACTAATAAAAACATGAACGATTGGAAAAAAATATACGAATCTACGAGTCCGATCAAAGCACAATTGGCGAAAGCCTATTTGGTGGAAGAACATCAGATTGATGCCGTAGTTTTGAATAAACAAGACAGTTCGTATTTGTTTGGTCTTTGTGAAGTACACGTACCAATGCAAGATGCCGTTTTAGCGAAATTTCTGTTGGAAAACGAAGCAGGACTTAATTAGTTGTGATTGAGCCAGTTGTGAGTTATGATTTTAAAATTCCCGACCAATAAATCACTACCCCATAAAATTACTTAACCCAAAAACATAAATGAATAAAAAATTACAAACCATGTCAAACCTGCAACAGCGGGTCATTGCGGCCGTTATTGCTGTACCTTTTCTGATATTTTGCATTGTGTATAGTGACTGGACATTTTACGGACTTTTTGCATTAATTGCTATTTTGGCACAATTAGAATTCTATAAACTTTTAGGATTAAACGGCAACGAACCCCTCACCTATTACGGAACTTTCTGTGGATTTGTGTTGGTAACGGTAACGTATTTAATCGAAAAAGGCGTAATTGCAGAATCTAATTATTATATTCTTTCGCCTCTAATGGCTTCAATTTTCTTTATAAAACTTTATAAAGCCAAAGATGACAAACCATTCAGAAACATTGCATACACGTTTCTGGGCGTGATTTATGTAGCTTTGCCATTTGCTTTGGTCATCATTTTAGCCTTTATTCAACTCAATACTTTCAGTTGGCAAAAACCATTGGGATGCCTTTTCCTCTTATGGGCAAGTGATACAGGAGCATATTTTATGGGTACAAAATTTGGGAAAACGAAATTATTTGAAAGAGTATCTCCCAAAAAATCTTGGGAAGGAAGCATCGGTGGTTTTGTAGCATCCATGATTGTAGCTTACGTTTTATCACTCTATTTTCATGACTTAAAAGTATGGCAGTGGTTTGGTTGTGGGGCAATTATTGTAGTGGCAGGAACCTACGGAGATTTGGTAGAATCGCTATTCAAAAGGAGTATAAAAATCAAAGATTCGGCTTCTACTATTCCAGGACACGGTGGTTTTTTGGATAGATTTGATGGACTTTTACTATCTGTACCATTTATCATTACATTTTTGAAATTATTTTCTTAGTATTAGAATTACGTTAAAATCTGTTAAAGACAAACCATTTTGTACATCGAAACGTTTATTTTATGTAAGTTTGCAGCATATACAATTTCCAGCTATCGATGAGCAATCAAAATATAAATTATTTGAAAAATAATACAAAACATACTTCATACAAGTATTTGTCAATCAGTACTTTATGTTTTATTGTTTTGCTGTTTGCCTACAGTTCCACTTTTGCTCAGGAACATAGCAATTCGATCGTTTTCAAAGGTAAAGTCGTGGCTTCACGAACTTCAGAATTTCTTCCAAATGCTTATGTTTTTAATGCTAATTCGGGCAGAGGAGCATTGACGGATGATTTAGGTAATTTTCAATTATACGTTTATCCCGGAGATAGTTTGACTTTCAGTTATGTTGGTTACAAAAAGAAATATTACATCGTTCCTTATATTTTAGAGGAAGTTCAAACTGGGATTATTCACATGGCGGAAGAATCAAGAATGCTGGCCGAGGTGAAAGTATATCCATACAGCACAGAAGAAGATTTCAAAAAGGCATTCATGGATATGAAAGTAGAGAATGAAGCAGGCAGAAGAGCATTAGAGAAAAACTTAGAACAGTCTAAATTGAACGTTTTGGCCCTGCAAGCAGGCTTGAGTGGAGCAGGAAATTTCCGTAATTTCTCCGACCAAATGACGTATAGCATGGCCAATAGAAATTTTGTACAAAGTCCTTTGATGTCTTTGACAAATCCTTTTGCTTGGGCAAATTTTATAAAATCAGTAAAAAATGGCGATTTAAAGAAAACCGACTATAAAAAAGCCTACGAAGATGCTCCCTCAGAAGGTGTTTCACGCCAAAGAATTATGTCAGAAATGAAAAGGGGAAATTAGTTCTCAGAAATTGGTTACTATTGCAAAATATCAATCAATAACCAATTTCTGAGAACTAATAACGGTACGCCGTCCGACCAGAAACCAATAACTAACCAATGGAATTTATTACCGAAAATTACCGCATAAGAATTACCGAAGTTGATGCCCACAGTAAATTAACTATTCCCGCTTTAAATGGACTTTTACAAGAAATGGCTTGGCGACATTCAGTCGTTGAGAAAGTTTCAGTTCATGAATTATCTGCTCAACACAATATTTCTTGGGTGCTTTCTCGCTTAAAAATCTGGATTGATAGATTACCAAATTACGACGAAACTGTAACCGTAAAAACGTATGTTCAAAGTGTAGATAAATACTTTTATCACCGTAATTTTAAGGTAATCGATGCCGATGGCATTGAAATAATAACCGCCAATAGCGTCTGGGGATTGATGGATATTGTTAAAAGAAGACTTACTTCAATACCTGAATGGATGATTGCGATTACCCAAATTCTGGTGGAAGAAAATCCAATTGAGAATGTTTCAGGTAAGATTTTAGGCATTAATGCGATTGGAATTGAAAAACGTTTTGACATTCGTTGGCATGATATAGATTCCAATCAGCACGTTAATAATACTAAATACGTGGAATGGTTGATGGAAAGTGTACCAACTGACATTTTGAATCATGGTACGTTGAAATCAATTGATATGATTTTTAAAAATGAAAGTATTTTAGGTGATAAAATTACCACGCAAAGTCAAGGAATAGACCAAAGATTTATTCATAGAATTATTAATCAGGATGGGCAAGAATTGGTAACAGGAGAAACTGTTTGGGAAAAATAAAGTGTGTTAGACTTTCCTAAGTGATTATTTATCTGTGAGCCAGCAATTCGGGAATTGAATTGTTTGGTTTTTTTAAGATATATTGAGCCATTAGAGGAAAATGATCCGAAAAGGTTATCGTAGGGATAATTTGGCAAGATTGAACCTGCCAATCTGAACTAAAAAATTGCTGATCAATTCTAACGCAGTAAGGATAACGATTGAGAGTGAACCCTAATCCCTGTCCTACTTCTTCAAAAGCATTTTCAAAATTTAAACTCAATTTCCCATAAGTATAACTGAAAGGAATTTCATTAAAATCTCCGCAAATAATAACGGGATATTTACTACCCGCCACGTAAGATTCTACTTCTGCCACTTGTTTATCACGGGCATTAAAACCATCTTTTAGTCGCTTTATAGTATCCGCAACTTCAAAAAAGAATTTACGGATTTCACCTCGCTTAAAAGCATCAAACGCTTTATTTACTCGCACACCCATCGACCATAAATGAGCATTTACAATTCTAACCGTATCGTTTCCATAAACCACATCAGCACAGAGAAAACCATTGATATTGGGAGCATTATCTTCTCTATCCCAAATTTTACCATACTGTTTTAAAATTGGATAACGGGAAAAAATGGCTAATCCAACTGCTCTGTCAGCAGAAAAAGCGGTCAGTTTTACAAATTTATTCACATATTGATTTTCAATTTGTTCATTCTGTGAATATTCTTGAAAACAAGCAATATCCGCTTGAAGCGCCGATAAATTATGGTCATCATTTCCAGAAAAACTTTCACTATTAAAACTCAAAACTTTCAAAGAATTATTGGCAATAGGATTTTGCTCTTCGTGACCAATTCCTACGATTCTTTTAATAATTGGAAAAGACATTAAAACCCAAACGACTCCAATAGTTGCCAACATTTTCTGTTTTTTATAAAAAAGGTAGCTACTTGCCATCAAACCAAGCAACAAAGCAATGGGCAAAGACATCATAATAAACCCTGCTAACCAATGATTGAAGATTGGATAATAGCAAAAAGACATAGATAAAAATAAATAAATGAGACACGTATAGGCTTTGGGGAATTTGATAAAAAAACGATAAACTGTTTTTAGTCCTTCCAAAGAAAATCTAAAAATCTCGTTCAAAAGATTCAAAAAGTACTTAATGTTTATATTGATTGACGGTATCATATTTTTTGTTACTGTTTTGGATAAAGACGAAAAAACATTAAAGTCTTTATCCAAAACAGCTTCATTATATTCTAAATTAATAAAAATACTTTGCAGATTTTTATTTCACTTCAAATGCTCCTGTACCAATTTTAAAACCTTCAGAATATAGTTCTATGGCATATTTTCCAGTTTTGTAACCAGAACCTTTACCGTAAAGTACATCTACTTTTTGGTCATTATTTTCAAAAGGAATGGCTTGTTTTAAGCTATATCCCAATTCTTTACCTTCAAATTGAACTGTTCCAGCATTGCCATCCTCACTCACAACTGCTCCATTTTGGTCTAAAATTCTCACAAAAATATCCTTCGTATTTTTCTCTGCTACGGGATTCGAAGGCATAATAAATGAAATTTTCAAACGGTCAATTTTAGATGATTTGTACAAACCTCCTTCACGAAGCTTACCGTTTGATGCCATCGCAGCTACTTGAACGTTAATGGCTTTCATAGCGGTTGCTAAAGTAACTTTACGTTTCAAATCATCGTTTTGAGCCGTGTAAGAAGCCACCGTTTGAGACAAACTTTCTTTATCCGTTTTCAAACCCGAATTTTCGGTAATTACTTGTTGCTTTTCATCTTCAAGGGTTTTAGTACGGGCTAATAATGTTCCATTTTCTGATTTTAATTTCAAGATGTCATCATCCTTGGCCGTCAAAAAAGTTTCGTATTCTTTTACCTTCGTTTCATATTTTTGAACTGAAAAATTAAAATCTGTTTTCAATTTTTTCTTATCTTCTTCCAATTGTGCTTTTACAGCCATTAATTCTTTGACATTGCCACCTAATTTTTCAACCTCGGCAATTTTAATATCTAACACTTTTGAAATAGAGTCAAATTTTATTTGGGCTGTTGATAATTCTTCAACCTTTGTGGTAAGTGATTTTTGGAGTTCGAATGTTTCATTTCTTGCTCCCATAAATAAATAACTTAACAAAGCAACTACGCCAATTAATACGCCAATTGCTACTTTAAAAATACCTTGATTGTTTTTTGATTCCATCTTGAGTAAATGTTTTAGATTGTTTTAATTAACTAATGCAAAGCAACGACCTTGAAGTTAAAGGGGGGTTAAACTGACCTTAAAATTAGCTTAAAGTTTATCGGAAAGGTCTTATTTACTTAGTAGGAAGAGAAATTATGAAGATAGTACCTTTATGATCAGAGTTTACAGAAATCTCGCCATGATGAACACGCAAAATTTGAGCAACAATCGCTAACCCAACGCCATGACCTTTGGTGGCTTGCGCAGTAGCGTTACTACGGTAAAAAGGGCGAAAAATATAAGGCAAATCCGAAGCTGGAATAATGGGGCCGTCATTAAAAACCTTAATCATGATGGTTGACTGGGTTGCTTTAAAATCGACAATTGCTTGATGATTTTCCGAAAATTTACAGGCATTATCAATCAAATTCATTAACACAACTTTCAAAGCGGCTTCACTTCCTTGCATGATTAAATCTTCCTCATCATCAGGAAAATCCTTAAAATTTAATTGAATTTGATAATTTTCGTGCCATTTAGTCAATTGTCTCTTAGCATCCCAGAGCAGTTCATCCATCCGAATGGCTGTTTTTGGAATGTTATCTGAACTCACTACGGTATTCGCTAAATTGAGAAGCGTGTTGGTTAGTTGAATCAACGTGCGGGTATCTTCTTGAAGCGATTGCAGACATTGCTCGTAATTTTCTGCACTTCGTTTTTGCATGAGCGTAATATCTATTTGAGAATAAATTTTGGTTAGGGGGTTTTTAAGTTCGTGCGAAATATTAGCAATAAACATTTTTTGCATCACAAAAGCATCTTCGGTTCTGTCGAGCAGTTGATTGAAAGTGGTCACCAACAAACCAATCTCATCCGAACGGTTAGGATGTTCCACCCGATTTTCGATATTATTGGGAAAAATTTTATTGACTTGTTTAATAATTCCTGACATTGGAGCCAATGCTTTATCGGCAAAAAACCACCCTGAAATTCCCAAAAGCAAGATTCCAATCAAGATCATGACAATCAAAATTTTCCTTAAATCCTCCAAAGCCTGCGTTCCGTTGATATCAATGGCACTCACAAGCACCCAATTAGTATTGTTGCTACTCCTTAATTGTATGCCAATAATTTGATATTCGTTGAAGTGGGTATAAATGGTGGGCGAGTTAAATTTCAAAAAAGGCAGCAAAACCTCGGAGGAAAGTGAGTTTTTTTGATTGGCAGAAAAGACAATCTTTTTCTGAACTTCGTCATAAACCGCTATACTTTCTCCTTGCAAAAGCTCACGATCGGATATATTTACTAATTTCAAAACCGTAGTATCGGCAGTTTGCAAATCAAAGAGAAGCGTTGTCGTGGTGATAGCTCGCTCTTGCAAACGGGTATAAAAGCGTTTTTCGAGATAAAGTTTGCTAAAAAAATAAACCCCACCCGAAAAAATAAGTAGAATGGCGGTGGCTAATGCCATAAATTGGTAGGTAAGTTTAGAACGAATATTGACCATCATGATACCAATTTTAATACATAACCCATACCGATTTGAGTATGTAAAAGTTTATTTTCAAAATCTTTGTCAATCTTTTTTCGTAAAAAATTGACATATACTTCAATCACATTTGTGCCAGTATCGAAAGTAATATCCCAAATTTTTTCTGCTAATTCGACCTTAGAAATAACCCTACCTTGGTGACGAATAAAATACTCCAAAAGCAAGAACTCTTTGGCAGTCAGCGGAATTTCTTTGTCTGCCCGCACCACCGTTTTAGTATCTAAATCCATTTCCAAATCGGCAATTTTCAACAAATTGGTGTGCGTAATACTTCCCATTCGCCGAGTCAAAGCCCTAACCCTTGCCATTAACTCCTTAAATTCAAATGGTTTACACAAATAATCATCGGCTCCTGCATCCAAACCCGTAATTTTATCATCGGTTGTTCCCAAAGCGGTCAACAAGAGAATGGGCGTATCAATTCCTTCGTGTCGCAACTTCTTGCATAATTCTAAACCATTCAGCATCGGAAGGATAATATCGGAAATAATCAAAACGTAGTCGTGACGAGTGGCTAATTGAAAACCCATCGAACCGTCGTAGGCAATGTCAACTTCCCACTGTTGTTCCTCTAACCCTTGTTTAATGAGTTGGAGCGTTTTTACTTCGTCTTCAATTACTAAGATTTTCATCCGTGTGTTTTTGAGATTGTATTAACTCTCATTAATTCAAAATTAAGTAATAAAATACGAAAACGGACTTAAAGCTTTGCTATTAAGTCCGTTTTTAAGGTAAATTTAATGTGGCAAGGGATTCATTCGTAATTTATTTCATAGATTTGATCGATTTCTACAAAAACTTCACCTCAATCCTACGATTTAATTTTCGGTTTTCATCCGAACTATTCGGTAAATATGGGCGAGTTTTCCCGTAACCTTCCGTTTTGATTTTCAAAACATTAACGCCTTTTTGCCCTAAATAATCCACGACTGATTTTGCTCTTTTTTGGGATAAAATTACATTATCAGCATCCTTTCCCACATCGTCGGTATGACCCGAAATTTCAATTGGTAAGTCTGGATTTGATTTCAATAAAGCTACTAATTTATCCAACTCCACGGCAGACTCTGATTTCAAATCCCATTTTGCCGTATCAAAAAAGAGGTTATTCAAAATTTCCTTCGCTTCTTTTTTAATGGGTTCTAATGGAATATCGACTGTTTTATCAAGCCCAATTTTATCCGAAAAATCAAAATTTAAACTCTTGAAAAAATACCCTTTTTTACTAACAAAAACCGCATATTCACCGCCACTTGTGAGTACGGAAGTGTACGTTCCCGTTTGTGCATCCGAACTAATTTTACCGACTAATTCATTATTTTTTAAAGCAATAAGCTCAATATCAGCCTGTAATTTTTGTTTTGTTTGGGCATCATAAACGATTCCTTTCAAAAAAGAGGTCGCTTTAAATTTTGCTTGCAAAGATTCTGGAACTTCGATTTCTACAATTTTTGCTCTTCTGTATTTATCCTCTTGGTCACGTTCCAAAGAGTAATAAGCCTTCTTGCCATCCGAGGTAATGAATAGCGCCACTTGGTCTTCAAATGTGTTCAAGGGATAGCCTAAATTTTCAGGATTTTTCCATTTATTTTGTTGATTTTCAGTAAAATATAAATCCAAACCTCCCATTCCCACGTGTCCTTCAGAAGCAAAAAATAGTGTTTTTCCATTGGCATGAATAAATGGAGAAAGGTCATCTTCAATCGTATTTACGGGTGCTCCCAAGTTTGTCGCTTTGGCCCACATATTGGTAGAATCCAATTTGCTCATCCAAATATCTCGCTTGCCCAAACTGCCTTTTCTGTCCGAAACAAAATATAAAGTTCGTCCATCGGCGGATAATGACGGTTGTGATTCCCACTCGGATGAATTTACGCCAGTTCCTAAATTTTGGGGTGAAGTCCAATTATCTCCTTGTTTGTAAGCGATGAATAAATCACAACTTCCAAAGCCTTTTCGTCCTCCACATGAGGTAAAAACTAAGGTTCTTCCATCGGCAGAAATGGAGGCAGTTCCTTCATTTTCTTTGGTATTAATTTTCTCAGAAATAGAAACAGGTTCAGTCCAGATTTTGTCTTTAATGGAAGTTGCGTATAAATTTTCGTCACTGTCCTGATTCCCCGTATAAATCAAGGTTTCACGGTCGGCAGTCATTACTGGGAAATATTGAGATTGAAACCGATTGACCGATTTTGGCAATTCTAAAGGATTAATAATCAGTGGTTTCTTGGAAGCTTCTAAAGCAAATTTACAGTTATCAATGCGAGTTTTATATCGTTTTTGATTGGAAAGCGTAACCGCTCCAATTCCTTTTTCCAGAAAAACCAACGCCTTTTGATAATCTCCTTTTTTGAGATACAATTGTCCCAATTGTTGCGCCGCAATTTCCGTAACAGAAGTCTTTTCTTGGGCATTTACCGCTTTTTCATAATTCAAAATCGCATTACCAAATTGACGATTTTGTTCGTACAGTCTTGCCAACTGAAAATATGGTTCTGAGAACAATCTATCCCGTTCAATTGCCTCCTCAAATTCAGAAAAAGCCTTTTCAACATTACGTTCTTTCAAGGCCAAAATGCCCTTTTCGTAGGCATCAACGGCTTTTTTGTTGGTCGAGGAAAGGAGATTTTGGGAAAATGTAGTTATCAATAAACAGTTAGTTGCTAACAGTAAGATACATTTGATAAATAGACATTTCATATTTTTTAAAAGATTGCTTTTGGGAATTTTTTGTTACGGAATATCCATAAACTTATGTACTTGTAACGAAATTCTCCACTTCGGATTGTTCTTGACATACTCAATAATTTCGGGCAACATTATTTCCATTCTACTCCATTCGGGTTGAAGATATAGCATACAATTATCCGAGACCACCGCTGCAAAACTCTCTGCCCACTCAAAATCCGATCGATTGAAAATAATTACCTTCAATTCATGGGCTTTTGTATAAATTTCGGGATTGGGTTTCTTGAATTTTTTGGGCGAAAAACATATCCAATCCCAATCGCCCGTTACGTGTTCGCACACGCCCGAGGTTTCAATATTTGTCTCAAAACCCGCTTCGTGTAGAGCGCCCGTTAACGCATCTAAATTGTGCATCAAAGGTTCGCCACCCGTGATGACTGCCAAACGCCCTTTGTATTGTGCCGCCTCCGTAACTAATTGATTAATAGTTAGTTTTGGATGGGCATTCATATCCCAAGATTCTTTCACATCGCACCAATGACAACCTACATCACAGCCTCCCAAACGAATAAAATAAGCCGCTCTTCCTTGATGAAAACCTTCGCCTTGAATGGTATAAAAATATTCCATTGTTGGTAGTAAAGTCTCTTGTATTTCTATTCTTTCAATATTCATTATCTATTTCTTATTTACCTGCAAAATTAATGAAAAACGAGTTATCAGTTATTAGTAATTGGTTATTAGTTATTCGGAACTACATTACAAAGAGGTAATATCCTTATTTTTAGGAAGTTATTTAATTTTTATCCTTTTTTTATAAGTCTAAAATTAATTGGTACCTTAGCGAATAATTGAATATTGAACTATTTTCTAATAACTAATAGCCAACCATGAAACTCATTTTTATTCACGGATTTATCGAAGACCATACAATTTTTAATGAAATCAGAAAGACGATTACGCAAGGCGAACAAATTGCGATGGATTTAGAAAAAGTATTGGCTGATTGGCATGATGCTCCCGAGGATTTAGACGTTGTAAAAATGGCTTCTTACTTAATTGAGAAATATAACATTACGGCTCAGGATTGCGTAATCGGGCATTCGATGGGTGGATGGATAGCTTCGTATATCAAGGAAGAATGTGGTTGTAAGACTATTTTATTAGCGTCATTGACCAACCAGAGAAAATTAATTACACCACTAAAAAATCCAACTTTATTAAAATTCCTCATTCGTTGGGGATTTATGCAAAGTTCGGTAATTGTGTCATTTTTGAAAAAAGAGTACAAATATCCAGCATCAAAACAGTTATTCGATGAATTAGTTGATGGAATGAAAACAATAGATAGGAGAATTTTGTACCAACAATTTCAAATTTTGTTAGCCAAAGTCAAACCCTTAACCCTCGCCCCAGACCTACGAATTCATGCTCGCAAAGACAATATTGTTGGCTTTCCGGACGAAGAATTTGTGGAAGTTTTGGGTGATCATTTTTCTTTAATTTATCACGCTAAACAAGTAATAACGGTCATTCAAAAAGTATTATGATTTTCTAAAGCTACATTAACCCGGTAGAAATCTGACATTTAATAGTTGAAAATTTATTAGAAACATTTAGTTATTTAATTTTCAAAAATAATTGAAAATACTTGATTGTAGAATTTGTAATACATATATTTGTGACGTTACTTTTTAACGATTTGAATATACTCCGCCAAGAAAAGAAATTCAGTTCCGTTCTGGAATATCCGCTAAATGAATCTCTTTTACGTATTCAAAATCCTAATTATTATTGATTTAATTGACTTTATTTTTGAGTTTCCTTTCTGTCAAAAATTTTCATTAATTAATTCAAACCCAAAATCCTTACCTTGTACGTATAAAACTATCATTTCTTCCATAAAATCGTAGCATTTTATCTGTACGGGCTTAAAACCGTAATCACTGATTATCTCACTAATTATCACTACCGTAAGTATATCATTTCACCCAACACACTAAGAATTTTTGATTTAAGAATTTTAGATAATCCTTTATTGAAGGGATTTTTTAAACTTTTTTTACGACGAATTGACTGTTTTGGCAGCCAATTTGTAGTAGAATTATAGCTATGCAATTTAAAAAAAATAATACAACTATTTGATAATATATTTTATATACCCAAACAAGTTTCTAAAAATTATCCTTACTCAAATGAAAAAATTATTCAGACTAACACTATTAATTATTCCTGTATTATTTAGTGCCACTATTTTTGGACAAGGCATTAAAGGCAAAGTAATAGATGCCGATATTAAAGAAGGAATTGTTGGTGCTACAATTTCCATTGAAAATACCGCTTACAGTACATCTACTGACCTTCAAGGTAACTTTTCAATTAAATTACCCAAAGGTGATTATAAGATGTCAATCAGGTTTTCTGGTTATGACAAAAAAGTAGTTTCTATTATTGTTCCTTCCACGGCGGTTATTACCATTCCAGATATTTCTTTGGAAGAAGCAGCCACAGCAACGCAGGATGAAGTACTGATTCTGGTGGGTAGTCGTGCCACAGAAGGACGGGGTAAAAATGAAGGTACGGCGCCCGTTGATGTAATTTCATCCGAGCAATTACAAGCTTTTGGACAAATGGATTTGAACCAAATACTTCATTTCTTAGTGCCTGCATTCAACTCAAACCGTCAGTCAGGTTCGGATATTGCTGACCATGTTGACCCGACTTCATTACGTGGTTTAGGACCCGACCAAACCTTAGTGCTTTTAAACGGAAAGCGTTATCATCAAACGGCATTGATTGGTACATTTGGCACCAGAGGCAAAGGAAATACGGGTACGGATTTGAATTCAATTCCAGTTTCTTCGGTTGACCATATCGAAATCCTACGGGATGGAGCCGCCGCACAATATGGCTCAGATGCCATTGCGGGTGTAATTAACGTAGTTTTGAAGTCAAGTACCAACGAATTTTCGGGCAGTATTAATTCGGGATTATACGGTACAGGTGATGGCCTGATGATTAATCCAAGTGTGAATTATGGATTAAAGGTCGGTCAAAATGGTTTTATCAATATTACTGGCGAAATTTTATCAAAGGCAAAGACTTTTCGTACGGCGGATGCTAAATATCTCGACTATAAAAATCAGAATGGAAGGACATTATTCGGCGATGCATCTTACGTGAATAGTAGTTTATATTTGAATTCAGAATTTAATCTTACTGAAAAAATAAAATTTTATTCGTCAGGAGGCATCAACTTTCGTTCAACCGATGCGCAAGGGTTTACGGTTGATAGCTTAAACCCAAGAAATGTAAAGTCTTTATTTCCAAATGGTTATGAGCCAAAAATCGGGTCAAATATTTTTGACGGAAGTTTAACAGTCGGTTTCAAAGCAAAAACAAACAACGGTTGGGAGATTGATTTTTACAACGTTTATGGTAGAAATAATATTAGACTCTCAACCTTGAATACGGTTAATCCATCGCAAGTGGCGAGTACAAATATTAAAAATCAAATAAACTTTGATGCAGGTGGTTATAATTTTTCCCAAAACACTACAGGATTGACATTTACCAAAGGCTTTGATAATTTTTTATCGGGTGCCAATTTATCGTTAGGTTCAGAATTTAGGACTGATTATTATGGCATTGTTCCTGGTGAAGAATCTTCTTGGAAGCATTACGGAAATGATCAAGATATTGCGGGTGGCGCTCAAAATTTTCCAGGAATTCGTGCAGAAAATGCCTTGAATGCTTCTCGAACCAATTTAGGGATTTATGGTGACGTAGAAGTAAATGTTACCAATTCTTGGCTGATTGCTACTGCCTTACGTTACGAAAATTATAGTGATTTTGGTGGAACATTAAACGGAAAAATAGCTTCTCGTATCAAAGCAACTGATATATTATCTTTTAGAGGTTCGTTCAGTTCAGGGTTTAGAGCGCCTTCATTAGCCCAATCCTATTTTGGCACAACAATTAATGATGTAGTTGTGGAAGAAGGAAGTAACAAACCTACTTATGAAGAACGCTTAATTGCCAACAATCAGAGTCCAATCACAAAAGCTTTAGGGATTCCATCGCTCAAACAAGAGACTTCATTGAATGCCAGTTTAGGATTTGTTTTACAACCAAATAAAGATTTTTCAGTTTCAGTAGATGCCTACGCAGTAACTGTAAAAGATCGTATCGTTTTGACAGGAGATTTTTTTGCAACGGATAAAGGTCTGGAAGACATTTTCAATAATTTAGGCGTAATTGGCGCTCAATTCTTTGCAAATGCCTTGAATACCAAAACATTAGGCCTTGACATTGTGACAAATTATAGAAAAACACTCGGGAAAGGACAATTTACGTCTTCATTATCTTTTAATTATAATGATTTGAGCATCGACAAAGTGAATACTACCGCTCAATTAGCTGGTAGAGAAGAACAATTCTTAGGAAGAAGAGAACGCTCTTTGATTCAATATACGGCACCCAAATATAAGTATCATGCATTGTTTGATTATAAACTTGAGAAGTTTTCAGCAGCTTTACGTTTTTCAGGGTTTTCTTCTATGGATTTAGTTGATTATAACTCAATCAATACCGTACTAAATCACTACGATGCGAAGGTTACGACGGATTTATCGGCTGGCTATGAGTTATCAAAAAACATTCGTTTCATCTTGAATGGATCAAATATTTTTAACGTTTATCCAAATAAACAAGATCCTAATAATACCGAAACTGGTGGAATGTACGAATCCGTTCAGATGGGATTTGGCGGAAGTTTTTATTCGGTTCGTTTGAAATTGAAGTTTTAAGAAACGTTAAAGAGTCTCTAATTTTATTAAATCTGCTTAACCTTTTCACGGTAAATTGAAATGTAATTCGAAATGAAAAAGTTAAACAAGATTTAATATCTCACTACTAAAATAGTATTTAAAAAATTGATTTCCGAACAATATAGCTAATAAGGATTGGCATTGAAAGCAAATAGGGCTTGCAAATTATACTAATTCCAAAAGTCAATAAACTATCTAAAAACATGAAAAATTTAGTTATTTTATTTATCAGTATATTATTCATAAATTCTATAAAAGCCCAGCGATGGAGTTCATCATTTGTTGGCAAGCTGGAGTCTCGTGCTTTATACGCTTCAAATGTAGCCAAAGCGATTCAAACTGCTTGGGAAAACGAATTGTCGCTAAAAGGAAAGAAGGAGATGTTGCTCGACGAGATAATTTTTGGTCACGATAATGAACCCAAAGAGAAAAAAAGTACGGAGATTGCTATACCTATCATGAACAATATCGACGAAATTGAAGAGATTTTAGGTATTAAAGAAGTAATAAATCTTGACTCTGATAAAAAGAAAACTGAAACGCCAAAGGTGACTCCTATTAAAATAACGCCAGTTTCTGAATTAGGAAAGGCAACTTCAACGGGAAATATTGAGCAAACAAAAGAAGTAAAATTGACATTACCCACAGAAAAGTATGTAATTTCTAAAACTTCATTAAACATCAATAACGATGATATTGAAGCAGATTCAATCTATGCTATTCCGCAAGTAAGGGCCCTATTTTTAGGGGGTGCAAGTGCAATGAAGAGTTTCTTTGCCAAAAATATTATCATGCCCGAAAATGACGGACAATCCGTAAAAGGAAAAGTATTTGTACGTTTTGTGGTTAAGAAAAATGGAGAATTAGCTAAAATCTATATGGTCAAAGGACTCACAGATGCTTGTAATAAAGAAGCATTGAGAGTTGTCAAAAAAATGCCATCGTGGATACCTGCTATGCAAGAAGGAGAAAAAGTAAATTCATGGCATACTTTACCAATTTATTTTGAAATAGAATAGTTTAAAGACGTTGAATTAAACCCAAATTAACCACTTACATTAATCCTTTACTTTTAGAAACATGATTGATTACAGCCCTCTTGACATTCAAGGGGGTTTTGTATTTATAAAAACTAAATATTTTCTTACAATTGTCAGTCTATAACAATTATTGATTAATTTTGATTGATATTGAGATTCTAATTATTTTTTTTACCGTTTGTACATTTTTCGTTTCTTTCCTTATGTTATGAAGACAAAGAATTGGTATTGTGATAACCAATACAATTCAAGTGAATAAAAGCTAATTGACTTTATCAACTCATTACGATTTTTTAGTAATTCCGGTTGTAATGTTTTATGGATATTTATTCCATCCAAATCAATAATATTATTATAAACGTTTTATTTTAGTAAAATTGAGCGTCAATTTCTAAAAAAATAAATTCAGAGTAACGATGGCATAAGAATATCAAATGTCAATAAAAAATAAATTTTATAACCGAATAATAAAAAGGTGATATTAAACATTTGATTTGCAAGGTAAAATATTTAAGTTTGCTATCATTCTCAGATTATAAAAAATAACGGCTTAGCAAATTTTATTTTTTATAAGGATGTATTTCAAAAACATTGATTTCAACGTACTTTTTAATGGTACATGATTATAATATAAAATAAGTTGTGAGGAATAAAATTCTTTTGAACTCATGACTATATTTTGGTGTGTTAGTGATATATTTTGGCGAACCTCTGTGATGCTCGCCAAATTTTTGTAATTTAGTCAAGAATCAAGTATTTAACTGTTTAGTGGATTCAATAGAGAAAGAAAATAAAAGTATTTAATACCGTTGAATATCGTTAAAGTTCGTAAAGTTTGTTACCTTTTTTGTTACTAATTGGCTCACGGCTTTTATTCCTACGTTTGCTATTGTACTTAGAAAAGCAGACAAACAATGGATAAATTTATTGAATATTCTTTACGGTTTAATCGTAAAAAAAAACTTGACACCAGCGATAAAGCACCGATTGAGATTAGAATGTATCTGAATGGAAAAGCAAGCTATAAGGGTACAGGTGTAAGCATCTCGCCCGAAGGTTGGAACAAAGCTAAAAATAGACCAAAAGACAATTTTATTAATCGTCAATGTGAAACACTTATTTCAGATTTAAAGGTTTTTGAATTGGAATTTAGGCAAAAGAACGGACGGTTTACCATTAAGGATTTTAAACTTTTGTATAAACCTCAATCCCTTCCAGAGCCTTCCAATGTATCATTTACAAAATACTTTAATGAACAACTTCAAACAGAAAAAGGAGTTTCTAAACCTGTAGAAAATAGCAGAAAATTAACATTAAAATATCTTCAAGAGTTACGCCCCGAAATTGCATTTAGTGAAATTAATTTTCAGATAATAAAGGATTTTGATTCTTTTCTAAAAAGTAAAAAAATAGGTACTAACACCATATCAAAGCATCACCAACACTTTAGGAAATACATAAAGCAAGCTGTTAAAAGTGGTATTTCTGTAAAAAATCCCTATGAAGATTTTAAAATACTCAAAGTAGAAGCGTATTCAAATTTTATTACGGATAAAGAATTGAAACGGATTGAAAACTTAACTTTTGATAAAGAAGATAGGAAAGAAAACTTTTTGGAGCGTTGCCGTGATATGTTTTTATTTTCATGCTATACAGGCTTACGATATAGTGATACAGAAAAGATAACCGCTAAACACCTCCAGAACTCCAAAGATGGCTTAACGCTTGACTATCAAGCTAACAAAACTAAAAAATTTGGTGTAAAGCATCTCTTTGTTTTATTTGGCGGTAAACCCGAAAGAATTGCTTTAAAATATATGCCAAAGAATAATGATGATACTTTGTTTAAGGGATTGAAAAACCAAAGAGTAAATGAAACCCTTAAACTATTGGCAGAACGTGCTGAAATTAAGAAGATATTACGGTTTAAGGATTCAAGAAATACGTTTGCAAGCTATCTTTTAGCCAAAGGAGCACCCTCAAATATAGTACAAGATGAACTACAACATTCAAATTTATCACAAACTCAAACTTATGCAAAACATAACGATGAAATGAAAATACAGACTTTTAACAAAATATTTGGACATAATGGAAGCAACAAAACGGACATATCAGAAACATAAAACGGAAAAGAAAATTACCGTAAAGCACTATTTTAATAGAACTATTAATGAGTTTGATAAACATGGAGGCAAAGTTGTACCTGTATATGTTCAAGTTACATATCATGGGAAAAACACAAGGTTTAGAAGTAGGTTAAAACCGTTTCCAGAGGATTTATTAGAATTAGATACTACACAAAAACATGATATTTCAAATTTTTTAGAGGAAAGGGAAAGAGATACAGCACTAATAATTTTTTTAGTAAAAGAGTTCTCTAATTTGAATAAACGCTACGGAGCTAATAGATATGGTATTAATGATTTAGCAAGTATGTATCATAATGAAATAAATGATTTGTCTTGTTTTATACACAATTGTTTAAATCATGAAATTAGAGAAGTAGTTCTTGATAATGGAGATGAATTTTACATTCATGGTACACAAGCCTTAATATCCTTTGAATATTTTAAAACTTTTTACCCTAATTTGGAGACTATTAAAGAAAAGTATAATTCTAATATTTGGGTTTTTGATGTTTACCTAAGTCAATTACAATCCTGTGAAAAAGTAGAACTTAGAAAAGAACATGATTTTAAAAATTCGGAAAATGTACCAAGTCTATGGAATCCAACAGTACAAGACTTTAAAGACAATTATGCTCAAGAAAAATTATTACAGTATTTTGAAGAATCTCAAAATATAAAAAATATAATTAGAGATATTCAAAAGTTGTTTGATAAATATGGTGAAAATTATATTTCTCAATACTTTTAGACCTTGCAAACCTTGCAAGGTTTTTATTTTATTAAATAATGTGGAATCAATGTGAAATATTTATAAAAATATGGAATCAATGTGAAATATTTTGTAATATTGTGTCGTAGGAATTCTTAACTCTCCTTCACAATATTATGAAACAACAAATAACAAATACAATAAACCAAGACAATGGACAAAGTCCTATTTCGGTTCGTCTCGAAAAAATAACAGATAATCTACTTAGTCCCAAAGAAGCATGGGAAGCCCTCAAAATTGGAAGAACAAGATTCTATACACTTGTTAATCAGGGATATATTACTTTATATCGTTTCGATTATGCAGGTAGAAAAACGTTTGTGAAACGTTCCCAACTTGCTTTGCTTTTCCCAAAAGATTTTAATGATAATTAAGTCCGTTTACCGTCTTTACGATGGTTCACGGACTTTTTACTTTTAACCACAACCATAAATAAAATGACAGAAAAAAATCAACTTTGGACACTTCCACAACTTTTTGAAGAAGTCTTCAGGCGTGCAGGAACAGGCGAAAATATTTATTTAATTCCGTTTTCTGAAAAATTCAAAGATTCGCATTTTTCAACACTCAAAGCAATAATTGAGACAATCAACAACCAAGAAAATGCCAGAAAAATACAATGAGAGATTTCCATATCTCAAAGATTTTGAGACGAAAGAAGGCGTAGATTATTGGTCAAAAGCTGACTTATTGCAGAAATTCGAGAGTTTTTATAAGAATTTTTCATTCGACGAATTTATTAAGAATAAAAGATTAGATGAAATGAAGTTATTAATAAATGACAAAAAATTTAACCCTAAAGATATAGGATGGTTTTTGTTAGATATTTATCAAATGAGAGGTGATTTATTAGATAGAGAAAAATTTTTAAACATTGCTAAATTATGTATTAAAGATTTATCTATTCTAAATTAGTCACAAAAAAAGCGGTAAAGTTGGATGACTTTACCGCTCAAAATTTAACCTTTTAATATTGTATTTCTGACATGGGCAAAATTACTAAAATGAAACCAGAAAATAAAGCAGAACCATTAAAAATTAATGGTAATAATGATGTTAATAATGTTCTAATATTAGATGTTACTACATCACAGGAATTAGAAGAAAAAGAGGAGCAGGAAGAGAAAGAAAAGAAAAAAAATCTCAAAAAAATTGCTAATAATTATATTAGGATTAGAGATGATTATTATAAGATTGTTCATCGTCCAGACAAGTCGGGCAAACTTTACAAAGACCTCCTAAAATTATCCAAAACAACTATAACGGACGATTTCACGAAACGTATTTTAAAGGATATTAAAAAGTATGATGATTTTACCTTAGTAGCATCACACACTAATTTTAGGCAGTCAATCAATGGTTTTTATAACCAATATCACGAAGTTACACACGTCCCAACGGCAGGAGATTGCAAACATATCTTCCATATCATAAAGCATATTTTTGGAGAAAGTTATTTTGATTTTATCCTTGATTATTTCCAAATTTTATACACAAATCCAAATCAATGTTTGCCTATCATTTTGATTGAATCATCAGAAAAGAATACGGGCAAAACAACCCTCTCAAATCTATTCTATTGGATATTTCAATACAACGCTATTAAACTTGGTAATAGTGATTTACAAAGCGAATTTGGCGGTTATTGGTTGCAACGTCTTTTAATTATTGTAGATGAAACAAGCCTTGAAAAAGAAGGTGTAACCCAAATGTTAAAAAGGCTATCTACTGAAACTGGTAAGGTTACATCAAATGAAAAGAACAAGGCACAGCGTGAAATTGATTTTATAGGTAAGTTTATTTTCTTATCAAATGACGAAGGTAAAGCCCTAAAAATTGAGAGAGGAGACCCAAGGTGGGCAGTTTTTAAAGCCCCAACATTTGCAGAAAAAGGATACAAAGACGACCCTAAAATAAGCGAAAAAATGCAAAAAGAAATTCCCGCTTTTCTACATTTTTTGGTTAATCGTACTTTGGTTCATTCCTTAGAATCTCGAATGTATTTTGCCCCCGAAGTTTACCGTACATCTCAATTAATGCTATATTATAATAATAGTATTTCATTGGTCGCACAGGCAATCAAACAATTAGTGAAAGATACTTTTGCCATGTTTCCAGATGAAACAGAATTGAAGTTTTCAATTACAAATATCATGGATGAATTGAAAGGGAATATTAGATTTTTGGAGAAAGAAAAAGTTCGTAAAGCACTCGATATTGAACTAAAAATAAATCAATCCGAAAAGAAAGGTCGTTACGATTATTTAAGCCTATCAAGTGCAGAGCGTGGCAATACTTCATCAATCGAAAGTAATAGTATTACCTATCAATTCTTAAAATAATGGATTCTTAGAAAAGTACAATTAGGCATACAACTAAAAAATTAGTTTTGGAACGTTTAGAACATTTTTGGAACAGAAAAAACGCAAAAAATAACGTTTTTCTCTTTAAAAGTCCCTGTTTCAGATAGTGCTTGTTTTTTGGAACATTTGGAACACAATATATAATATATTAAAAATCAATAAGTTAGAGTGTTCCAAAAATGTTCCAAACCTGTTCCAAGCGTTCCAAATGTTCCATGTTCCAAAAAAAAGGGGTACTTTTCAAATACGGGACTTTGGAAGGTTGTAAAAAAAGGCAGTGCAATTTTAAGATTTTAAAACCATGATAAATCAAGAACAAATAAAAGAATTAAAGCAAGTTTCCATAGTTGGATATTTGGCAGGAAAAGGCATAAATCCAA
Source organism: Arcicella sp. (assembly GCF_964672035.1). NCBI lineage: Bacteria > Pseudomonadati > Bacteroidota > Cytophagia > Cytophagales > Flectobacillaceae > Arcicella > Arcicella sp. The sequence continues at coordinate 46,005 of NZ_CBABQS010000006.1, read as the reverse complement.
CTTCAAAAAGTGGAAGTTATTTTATGTATCATTCCCCACTAAGAAACGATAGTACACCGTCCTTTTCTGTCAGTCCTACCAAGAATACATTTTATGATTTAGGCAATGACAGCGACAAAGGAAATATCATTGAATTAGTAATGAGAATGGAGCGTATGAGTTTTGTAGATGCGTGCCAATATTTAGGCAGTCAAGACTTAATGAAAGAAAATGAAAAACCTCTTTCTTTTTCATTAAGTCCAAACCCTAATAATGAGATTAAGAACTACGAAGTTACAGCCATGAAGGACTTACAGCACCCCGCACTAATCCGCTACGTGGAGAGTCGTAAAATTACCCTTTATACAGCATTTAGTTACCTTAAAGAAATACACTATAAAAACGCCAAAGGTCAATTTTTTGGAGTTGGTTATCAAAATGATAGTAAAGGGTATGTTCTACGAAGTGAGATAATGAAAAAGCCTATCAATTTAGGACATACAGCAATCAAAACCTTTGCCATTGTTGGCAGTAGGAACGTATCAATTTTTGAAGGAATGTTTGATTTTCTTTCCGCTATTGAACATTTTAAAAGCCGTCCACGATGCACCGCTATTATTTTAAATTCAGTATCCAATTTATCCAAAGCAATGCCAATACTCAAAATAGCCGAAACGATTTACAGTTATTTGGACAATGACGATGCAGGGCAAAAAGCAACCCAAAAAATGAGAGATGCAGGGTTAAAAGTTTTGGACCAATCAAACATCTATTCAGCACACAATTTTAAGGATTTTAACGATTTTTTGATAAATAAACCTCCATAAACTCAATTTTTAACTCATTTATAGACAAAATAAGCCCTTTTTATATCCCTTTTGCAGTGTTTTTTTTAACAACTTATTGGTATTCAATAAGTTACAAGCAAAAAAGTAAAAAAAATACATTATTTCTGTCTTTCACCTGTCCCACCCTATGCCGAAAGTGGCAATTGCCACTCAAAATCCAGAATATAAGTTCAATAATTTTTTAACTAAAAACCAATAAATACAAAAAATGGAATCAAGTAACAAATTGCATATTTTAATCTTAACTAACAGTAGCCAAAAAAAGCTAATTGAAGTTATCGAAAATCGTGGACATACTTACGAGTTGTTAAACCCCTCTGACCTTTACTTATTCGTTAGTGAAAGTGAGAACGGATACGACCGCATTTACAACGGTAATGCTGACTTATTGACCCCTCAAAGGCTCAAAGCAAATGACTATGATTGCGTTATTAGCCGTATTGGCAAAAACCTAAATCATGGAGCGTCTATATTAAGACACTTGACCGAAAATTTAGGGATATATTGCCCTCAAAGTGCTGACGGACTTTTAACATCATCGGATAAACTCAAAACTACTCAAAGGTTAAGTTTCAAAGGCATAAGAGTACCCGCCACTATTTACGCCGCCAATCCGCTACATATTGATTTTTTACTTTCTAAGGTTGGCGGACTTCCAGCAGTTGCCAAGATGCTGCATGGTAGCCAAGGCGTTGGCGTTAGCATACTTGAAACACCGCTTGCCACAAATACAGCATTAGAGAGTTATTGTAAAGCAGGAATTGACATTAAGATACAAGCATTCATAAAAGCAGGAGGCAAGGACATAAGAGCCATTGTAGTAGGTGATAAAGTTGTTTCTGCAATGGAACGGACGGCAAATAAAGGAGATTTTCGGGCTAACATCTCAAAGCAGGGTTCGGGTAAGAAAATTGAATTATCCATTGAAGATGAAGAAATTTGTGTAAATACTTCCAAAGCATTGGGACTTGAATTTTCGGGCGTTGATATTATGAAAGATGAAAACGGGAAAACGTATGTAATTGAAAATAATGGAAATCCAGGAACACAAATTTGCAACATTACAGAACATAATTATTTTGAAAATTTGCTTGACCTGGTAGAGGATAAAACAGGGTTTTCCAAAAATGAAAGAGATGGTAGTAACGACAAACAAGGTGCTAATATTCAGACAAATAAAATGAGCGTTGTAACTCAATACGCAATAGAAATAGGAAACAAAGCATTAACAACACGTTCAGAAAATGGAAAATGAAGATTTTAAGTCATTAGAAAACATAATTTTAGAATCTGACTATTTGGTACAAAATGTTATTGATGAGATAGAAAATGAATATTTTTATGTACCAATAACTTTTAGAAAGAAAATACATGATGAGATTAAAGAATCTAAGTATTTAACAAAATCTATCCTTTAAAATACAGTTTTTTGTTACCATTTTGTTACTAATTACGCTAAAATTACATAACTAATTGATTATCAGTATTTTGGCGAACCTCTGTGAGGCTCGCCAAATTTTTTTAAAACCCTCCCCTACTTCTTTTCTCAAAATAATTACCATTTATCATTTCCACAGTGCCATTTATACATAAAGGGAAAAAATATATTTATAGTACCTTGTTTTACATAGTACCTTTCTATATCTTTGTTTCAAGAAATTAGTATAATGATATTTTTGACTTTATGAGTAAATGAATTAATATAAAAACCATTAAAAATTATGGATTTAGAAAACGCCAAAGTGCAGATGCGAAAAGGAATTTTAGAATTCTGTATTCTGCACATTATTTCAAGAGGTGAAGTGTATGCTTCGGATATGCTTGAAGAATTAACTTCTGCTAAGATTATGGTTGTGGAAGGCACGTTGTATCCTTTATTAACAAGATTGAAAAACTCTGGTCTGCTGGATTATAAATGGGTTGAATCAGTATCTGGCCCGCCACGAAAATATTATGTTTTAACTGAAACTGGTAAGGCTTTCCTGTTACAATTTGAAGAAACGTGGGTAGAGTTGCAAGGTTCGGTAGCTCAAATAATTCAAGATTCATTTCATCATCATAATCCGCAATAGTTAATGGTTATTTAGTAATTAGAAAAACTGATAACAACTTACTCAGCAACCAATAACTAATAACCAGTAAAATACTGACATGAAAAAGACCATATCAATCAATATAGCAGGCATCGTATTTCATATTGAGGACGACGGCTACGAAAAATTAAATGCTTATCTGAAAGCTATTCAGAAATATTTTTCTTCCTACGAAGGTTCAAAAGAAATTGTGGAAGATATTGAAGCTCGCATCGCTGAAAAATTTTGGGATAAACAAAAATCAGACGACAAACAAGCCATTTCCTTGCAAGATGTGGAGGGTTTGATTGCTTCAATGGGTTCGGTTTCAGACTTTGCCGCTATCGAAGAAGATGAAGATTTGGCAATGGCAGGAACGAGCAATAAAGCTAAACAAGCTAATGCTGGCGAGTCCAAAAGTAGTGAGACTGACGAGAGTATCAACCATGAAAAATCTCAAACGGGAAAAAGTCATTCAGAATATAATTATAAGTATAATGCAGGAAATAGAAAATTATACCGAGATACCAGACGCAAACTTTTGGGGGGCGTTTGTGCAGGATTGGCTCATAATTTAGGCTTCGACCCGCTTTGGGTAAGATTGGCATTTCTGTTTTTACTGTTAGGAATTGGCCCTATCACGGCAGGTATTTTGAGTGGTATTACCTTCATTTTTTACATCGCCTGTTGGATTGCTTTTCCAGCAAATCCAGCTTTGGAAGAAGACGAACAAATCCGCAAATTCTATCGTAATCCCGACGGAAAAGTTTTGGGTGGCGTAATGAGTGGAATTGCTTCGTACACGGGTTGGGATTTAGGAATGTTACGTTTTATATCTGTGTTGAGTATATTTTTATTCGGTTCTGGCTTAGTTATTTACGTAATTCTCTGGGCGATAGCTCCCGAAGCAAAGACTTTAACTGACAAAATGCAAATGTCTGGCGAACCCATAACGCTCGAAAACATCGAATCGAATATCAAAAAAACCTTCAATGTTGAAGACCATCCCGAGAACCCGCTTACAAAATTATTATTATTACCATTTAGGGTTATCTCACAGATTTTCAAGGCATTGGGCCCTTTCGCTGAATTTTTAGTTTCGGCAGGAAAGATTTTTGTGGGTGGTATGATGGTTTTTATTGGAGTAATTTCTATCATCGCCTTAATTTTTTCTTTGTTCGTTGGCGTAACAGCTTTGGAAGCGGGTCATGTGTATTTTGGCAATAATGTTCCGTTGGGGTTGATTGGCCGTGATGCTTCGCCCTTGATGATTATTGGAGGATTTTTGGCCGCCACTGTGCCAGCATTTGTGATTGCTTGGGCGGGTTTATCTTTAGTTATCCGTAGAAATTTATTTACTTCAACGGTTTGGCAAAGTGCTTTGGGCGTGTTTGTGGTGGGTTTACTCGTAACAATGTACACAGGAGTGCGTTATGCAAGAAATTTTGCCAGAACTGCTTCGATTGAAAAAGTTTTGAATTATAATACCGAAAATAAAATACCCATATTCGACCTTAATTACACAGGATTCGACCAAAATTGGGAGCCTTCCGTTGAACTTATTGGCTACGATGGCACAACTATAAAAGTTGAACAGGTTTTCAGAGCGGATGGAAGAGACAAACAAGATGCCGAGAAAAACGCCTTGGATGTGAAATATAATATCATCCAGAAAGATTCATTGCTACTGTTCGACGACCGATTAGATTTTAACGATAATGCTCGTTTTCGTGACCAACACATCAGAATGAAAGTGTATATACCTTTTAATAAAGAATTTACCATGTCGAGAGGATTTGGTTCTTTTATTGATAATGCCTTGGACAATCAATATTTTGAAGATGCCGACGGCGATAAATTCAAAGGTTCTCGTTGGAAGTTTACCAAAGATGGCGAGTTGATTTGTACCAACAGAATCTTGAAAACAGAAAATGAAAATTCGGATGGTTCGCAGACATTGGACGTTAAAGATTTTGAGTTTATCAAATCTGATGTTAATAATGGCACAAGCAATTATGATATTCGGCAGGGCAATGAATTTAAGGTAGAAGTTGATGGAGCTAATGATTCGCAATCGTTGAAATATGAAGTAAAAAATAATACTTTGTCAATCAATAATGGCAATAATAATAACTTGATGATACACATTACGATGCCTAAACTCAAAGGAATAATTTTGAAAGGTGGTAATGGCGAAAGTGAAATTCATGATTTTTCAGGCGATGATTTTACGGTAGAATTGTATGACTCAAATAAACTCACCATCAACGGTACCACAAAATCTTTGACTGCCAAAATTGCAGGATTTTCAAGACTACAAACGTATGATTTACAAGCAGTTAATGCAGTTGTCGAAGCCAAAGATAATGCCGAAGCAGAGATAAATGTAAAACAAAAAATGGATGTAAAAACAAAAGGAACGGCCCAAATTCGTTACCGTGGCGAACCTTCCGAAAATCGTTCGGTGCGGGATGGTGGAACAATTGAAAGGGAATAAAATAAGCAAATGTTAAACGCAAAAGGGTGAACGGATGTATAAAATGGCTTTATATTTTACCGTTTACCCTTTTGTGTTTACCGATAAATTAATTTTCTAAACGACGTGCAACGTTTCTCCATAAACTTGCATCTGATAACTAAACAAACAAAAATAACATGAAAACCAAGACCCTCATCCATAACCTATTCGTAATGACCGCTTTAATGTTGGCTACGAATTTATTAATGGCTCAAAACAAAAAAGATTATCCATTAAAAGGCTTTGACAAATTAGATATGTCAAGTGCTTTTCAGATTGATGTTACGCAAGGCTCAACTTACAAAGTTTCAGTTGATGCAGAACGCTCGGAAGATTTAGAAGATTTAACGGTAAGTATTAGCAACGGAACTTTAATTGCCAAATATCGTGATGGCAAAGGCTGGAAATGGAATAATAATCGTAAAAAAGTTTATTTCACCATTGTAATGCCAACTTTAAAATTGGTCGATTTTTCGGGAGCAACAAAATCAAAAATTTCAGGTTTTAACGATTTAGAAGAATTAACCTTGAAATTTTCGGGAGCGGCTAATTCAGAAGTTAACGTAAAAGCGGATAAAGTAAAATTAAATTGTTCGGGAGCTTCATCCATCAAAATGAATGGAAATGCCACTAAAATGAATTTCGATGTGTCGGGAGCAAGTAATGTAAATTGCTATAATTTCGCAGCCAAAGATGTGGATGCTGATATATCAGGAGCAAGTTCTGTAAAAGTAAATGCTTCGAAAACGTTGAGTGTAGAAGCAAGCGGAGCATCATCTTTGCGTTATCGTGGACAGCCTTCGGTAAAATCGGATGTGTCGGGAGCCAGTTCGGTAAAAAGTGAGTAATTTTCGATGTTCGTGATTCGTTTTTCGATGATTGGTTGGAATCCAAACAGCGACAATGGACGCTTAGAAAAACAAAGTAAAAAGCCTATTAGTTGTTGAAACTGATAGGCTTTTTACTTTGTTATAAATTTAAACAACTTACTCCGAACATCGAAATGACAGACATCGAAAATCGAAAATATTACGACTTAATTATCATTGGTGGTGGGCCAATTGGCTTGGCTTGTGGACTCGAAGCCCAAAAAGCGGGACTCAATTATGCAGTCTTAGAGAAGGGCTGTTTAGTTAATTCAATCTATAATTATCCTGCCAACATGACTTTTTTTAGTACCTCCGACCGCTTGGAATTGGATGATGTTCCCTTCGTTTCAAATAGTGCAAAGCCCACTCGTTCGGAAGCTTTAGAATATTACCGCAGGGTGGCATTTAATCGAAAATTGAATGTTAAATTGTTTGAAGAAGTAGAAACAATTGACAAGAATCCTGATGATTTTTATGAGATTGTAACGAAAAAACGCACCTACCAAACCAAGAGCATCGTCATTGCCACGGGTTTTTATGACATTCCTTATTTGATGAATGTGGAAGGCGAAAATCTACCAAAAGTAACCCATTATTACGATGAACCCCACTTCTATGCTTTGCAAAAAGTAGCGGTGGTTGGGGCAAGTAATTCAGCGGTAGATGCGGCCCTTGAAACGTGGCGAAAAGGGGCGGATGTCACCATGATTATCCGTGATAAAGCAATTGGAGAACGAGTAAAATATTGGGTAAAGCCAGATATTGAAAACCGCATTAAAGAAGGTTCGATTAAGGCGTATTTCAATTCAGAAGTTGCAGAAATACGTGAGAATGAGGTAGATATAAAAACACAAGAAGGCATTGTTACAATTGAAAATGATAATGTAATCGCTATGACGGGCTATCAACCAAATTTGGATTTTCTTCGTAAAATTGGCATTACATTATCGGCCGACGAAATCATGAAACCGATGTATAATGATGATACACACGAGACAAATTTACCCAACGTGTATGTAGCGGGAGTGATTTGTGGAGGCATGAATACGCACTCATTATTCATCGAAAATTCAAGAATTCATGCCGTGAAAATTATTGAAAAAATTACTGGAAAATCTGTAAGTTTACAAGATAATTAAACTTGAAACCAAATGACTACTGTAAAGCAAAGAAAATTGGCTCGTAAAGTTCCTGAATATCTCATTAAAGAGATTTTGGACAGAATTCCTATCTATTATAAAGGGTATAAAGCAGTTTTACGCAAAGAAAAAACATTAGAAAGTATTATGGGTGCAAGTGGATTACAAGTACTTATTGTGTCATACATTTATAAGTTATTAGTTCGTCAATTAAGTGATGATATGTACCATGTATTTGCAGGTGAAGCTGGACTTCATCTTGATATAAACAATAATTTATCATGAGATATTGTTATTTATGACCGTGCAACGTTATATAACACTAAAATTGATACGCATTATTTAGACGTTCCTCCAAAAATTGATATAGAAATAGATGTGAGCATTGATACGACTGATTTTTCAGAACAAACCTACATTTACAAAAAAACTGACCGTTTATTATCTTGGGGAAAAAAACTGACCGTTTATTATCTTGGGGAGTAGAGAAAGTAATCTGGGTTTTGAGTGCTTCTAAGAAAGTAATTATTGCAGAACAAGGCAAAGACTGGTTATTAGTGGATTGGTCGAAAGACATTGAAATTATCAATGGAATTAAGTTTAATATTTCACAATATTTAGAAAAATCAGGAGTTAATTTTTAAACAAATAAACCATGTCAGTAAACGCAAAACATCTCGCAACATTCATTCTTGGAGCCGCCGCTGGCGTTGCTTTGAACAAATATCTCCAAACTAAAGAAGGAGAAAAAACCTTAAACGATTTGAAAGAAAAAGCTTCTAATTTAAAAACTGAAGCCGAAGGAGCAATCGATAAAGCACCCGAATATTTCGAGAAATTAAAAACGGAAGGAGCAGCCGCTTTGAAAGAACAATTTCCAGGAATTGAGAAATTTTTAGCTGATTTTATGGGAACAACACCACCCACAACAAGTACTGAGGTTGTGGATTAGTTAAATGAATTGTTTTAAGGACGGCGTTGCTTTGAGCGACGCCGTCCTTTTTTATGCTATTTTTCACAACTAATAACTCCCTTGGCTATTAAATACGGAAGAGCAATATAAAGTGTTACGCCTTTTATCAGAAAAAAGAAAAAACCCGCCCATCCGAGCCGTTTGAGCCATGCAATAATCTTATTTTGAGGAGGTTGCTGTGTTTCCAAGTCTGTTTTCTTTTTTAATTAACCAATCCTGTCACCAATTAGTTTACCGTTTTATAAATTTAACGATGGATTTAACACTACAAAAATACGACGTTGTTGAAGAAAATAGTATCTTGCCGTCTGAAAAATAAAAATTTAGCAAAGACAAAAAAATGGATTTCAAAGCTAATTTTGAAATCCATTTTTTGCTTTATAATTATGTCGTATCAACTAATTATCTCTCATAATTTCAATAATATTCCTACTGAAATATTCAATTTTCAGCGATATTTTTTCAATGAAATCGAGCATCTTCAACATCAAAGAGGAGAAAATGAATGCTACACTTTTTATTGGCAAAATATTGATAATCACACAATTGAAGCAAGGTTTAGCGCAATTATTCAAGATAAAATTGCGTACAGTCCATTAAGAGCAACATTTGGAGGAATTGAATTTCAGGAAGAGATTTCAGTAAAAGATTTATTTGATTTTTTGAATAAATCTATCCAATTTCTACAATCTTTAAGCGTAAAAAGTCTGGTCATTAATTCATATCCAGAAAGTTATCTTACTGAATATCAAATTGATATTCTTCAAAGTTGTCTTTCCAACCTACATTTCCAAGTAAAATTTACCGACCAGAATTTTGAAATTCCAATTTCCAATAAGTCCTTTTATGAAACTGTAATTGGTGCTACTTCAAAGCAATTACTCAGAACGTATATTAAAAAAGGATACGTGTTTAACCAAGAATTAAATCCAAATATTGCGGTTGTTCATGCGTTTATTGCTCGCTCAAGGGTGCGTAAAAATCGCCCAATGACGATGAATTGTGAACAATTAACGGAGCATTTTAAAAAATTTCCGAAAAATTTTCAATTATTTTCTGTAACTCATTCAAATACAATGGTTGCCGTCGGGGTAACCATTAAGATTAATGACGACATTATTTATACTTTTTACCTTGCCGATGAGGAAAATCACCTCAAAAATAGCCCAACAACCTTCTTATTATCAGGTATTTACGAATACGGCAAGTTGGAAAAATTTAAAATTTTAGACCTTGGAATAGTCACCGAAAAAGGCGTTATGAATGAAGGATTGGCGAGATTTAAGCAAAATTTGGGGGCGGAAACATCAAAGAAAAAAACCTATTTTTTAGCTTTATAATTGTGATTTACTTCTCTAAAACTAAGTTTCGATTTCGATTTAATTATTTTTTTAACATACGCTGTGACTTCTTTCTCTTTTTATCGTTTACTAATTAAGAAATACATTATTTGCTCGATGAGTAAATGATTATATTTTGGTGTGTTAGTGATATTTTTTGGCGAACCTCAATGAGGCTCGCCAAATTTTTTGTTAGAATTTGAAGGAAAGACCAATTCTACCTTTATGTTGCTCTGCCTCAATATTTAGTCCAATTTTTGGGCTTATGAAATATCTTACACCGACGTATGGATTAATAATAAATTGTTCAACGTTATAATCTAAATAAGTAAATTTTGTAGTGCCAACGGGAAAAGAGCCATTTATTGCAGGATTTCCTTTGTAATAGGTCTGCTCACCTGCATTTGACTCTGTAATAACCTTCTGAAAACCAAGCATTGCCCACCGTACAAATCCCATTTACGAGTTGAGTAATGTATCCCTAACCGAACTCCAGCAGTAAGTGTATGACTCTTAAGCCCTTTTAGGTTTGTAATACTAAAAATACTGTCACTTGAAATTATAGGTGGATAACTATTATAGGCATTGAATCCATATCCGTCATCAACGGGTGCAGTCCGTTGCGAGTAACTTAAAAATCCACCAATGCTAAAAATTATTCCTCTTGTCGCTTTCAAACCATAATCAAATGAAACCGAGGGAGTGAATCCAATAGGTTCATTGCCTTTGGAAAAATTTATTGGAGAATGCCTCGTTATGGATGATAAAGGAGATTCAGAGCCAAATCCCATTCCAAATGTAAAAATCTTATCTCCTTCCTTGAAAGCCTTTTGCTCATCTTGAGCGAATGTAGAACCGTAATTTGCACAGAGCGCTGTGATAGTTAAAATAGAGAGTTTACGTAAATTTTGCACGATGTGTAAAAGTTTAGTAAAAATTTGTGTTACCCTTACTATACGAAATGAACTATCGTTTTATTAGTAAGCCCATTCAGTTTTAACATTTCTTAACAGTTTTAACAAAATATGGCAATATTTTAACATTTGGATTAACTTTGCATATTCAATTTTGAAATTAGAAATCCATGCAACACTTTCTATCTGTAAAAGATGCCATTGATGTTCAGGCTTTGGTAAAAGAAGCCTTGTTATTTAAAAAGACCCCGTATGCTGATAAGCATTTGGGCAGAAACCGCACAATGGGACTTTTGTTTTTTAATTCGAGTCTCCGAACACGTTTGAGTACACAAAGGGCAGCTCAGAATTTGGGCTTAGAACTTATCGTAATGAACGTGGGGCAAGATGGTTGGGGATTGGAATTTGAAGACGGTGCCATCATGGACGGAACAAAAGCCGAACACATCAGGGAAGCAGCACCCGTGATTGGGCAATATTGCGATATTGTGGGCATTCGTAGTTTTCCAACTTTGGAAAACCGTGAAGAAGATTATTCCGAAAAAGTATTAAATCAATTTGTTAAATATACTGGTCGCCCAATCGTGAGTTTGGAATCAGCTACACGCCATCCTTTACAGTCTTTAGCAGATTTAGTAACCATTGAAGAACTCAAAACAAAACCCCGACCGAAGGTTGTTCTCACATGGGCTCCGCACGTAAAAGCATTACCACAGGCAGTCCCAAACTCTTTTGCTGAGTGGATGAATGCCGCTGATGTAGATTTTGTCATTACGCATCCCGAAGGCTACGAACTCGCCCCAGAATTTGTGGGAAAAGCTAAAGTAACGCACAATCAGGCCGAAGCATTTAAAGATGCTGATTTTATTTATGCCAAAAACTGGTCGTCATATACTGATTATGGCAAAATTTTGAGCCAAGACCCTTCATGGAAAGTGACGGCTGAAAAAATGGCTTTGACTGATAACGCTAAATTTATGCACTGTTTGCCAGTTCGTAGAAATATCGTGGTGGACGATGCCGTATTGGATTCGCCCAATTCGGTGGTGGTGCAACAAGCGGGGAATAGAATCTGGTCCGCACAAGTCGTTTTGAAACAGATTTTAATGAAAATAATTAGAGAAGAAAGTCCCTACCTTTTCTAATTTGTGATTTTTGATTTCGGATTGCGGATTAAATTCAATATCCGAAAGCTTGGTATAAATCCGCAATCTAAAATCCACAATCCCAAATCAAGGAAATGAAATTAAACATTATAAAAATTGGCGGGAACGTTGTTGATAATCCTACTTTAAGGGAAAACTTCCTAAATGATTTTGCCCAAATACCCTCACCAAAGATTTTGGTTCACGGTGGAGGAAAAATTGCTACCCAAGTTGCCGTAAAATTAGACGTTGAAACCGTCATGGTTGAAGGCAGAAGAATTACCGACAAAGCCATGTTGGACGTGGTTACGATGGTTTATGGCGGTTTAGTAAATAAAACTTTAGTCGCACAATTACAGAGTAGAAACATAAATACCATCGGACTTACCGGTGCAGATGCAGGCGTAATTCTTTCTAAAAAACGTCCCGTAAAAGAGATAGATTACGGTTTTGTGGGCGATATTGAAAAAGTCGATAACGTATTCATTGATAGCCTTTTAAAGCAAAACTTAGTGCCCATTTTTGCTCCTTTGACTTACGACAAAGACGGCAATATGCTCAATACCAATGCCGATACCATTGCTCAGGCTTTGGCAATTGCAATGTCCAAAAATTATGAAGTAAATTTAGTATATTGTTTTGAGAAAAAGGGTGTTTTGACCGATGTAGATGATGATAATTCAGTAATCCCAAAATTACAAAAACCATATTACGAGCAATTAAAAGCCGACGGAGCAATTCATACAGGGATGATTCCGAAATTGGATAATGCTTTTAAAGCGATTGGAGAAGGGGTTTCGCAAGTAACAATTTGCCATGCGGCAGAGGTGAGATTGGCGGTGAATGATGGGACTGCTGGGACGAAGATTATGTAATTATCTTTTTGACAAGTTTTACTAACGACTCTTTTTTGAAAGAACTATCTTCAGATTTATCGTATATAGTAAGAAGATAAACATCACTTGATTCAGGTTCTTGATAAATAATGTAGGTAATAACCTTAAATCCTCCACTTTTACCAATGCCTTTACTTTCAACGGATAAACGAATTTTATAAAATCCAGAACCAAGAGAAGTGCCTAAATGGGCATCTTCTTCTAACTATTCCGCTAATTCTTCTATTTCATCTAAAATTGAAGGGAATTTCTTAGCAAAACGCTTTAATTTTGATTCATAAGTATCTGAATAGATTACATTATTCATTACGAAGACTTGCGATTAAATCTTTAACATTTCTTTTAGGTTTTAATCCTTTTTTCATTTGCTGGACTTCGATTAGGCTATTTTCTATTTCAGATAACAAAGGACTTTCGTCCTTGATAATCATAGAAAAAACTTTACTCTTTACTGAAACGGGCAAAGATTTATAAATTTCAAAATATGCTCTTTCTGTTGTCATAATCGTGTTGTTTAATTCCACAAATCTAAGCATTTTATTTATTTTTGTAGAAATATTACCTAAAAATAACTAACCCCACAAATGCACACCAAAGGACTCCTTTTTGGCATAGCAATCGGCGACGCATTGGGCGTTCCAGTTGAGTTTATGAGTCGCAAACACTTGCAGGCAAATCCTGTTATCGGTATGCGTGCGTATGGTACGCATCACCAGCCCGCAGGTACGTGGTCAGACGATACAGCGATGTCCATGCTTTTGGTTGAACAATTAATTGAAGGTTACGATGTTCAGAAATTAGCCAATCGTTTTTGTCATTGGTATCAGTATAATCAATGGACTCCGCACGGCGAAATTTTTGATATGGGGGTTGCCACTCGCAATGCGATGGACAAACTCGCAAAAGGCGTATCTGCCTTAGAATCAGGCGAATGCGATGATTATTCCAATGGAAATGGCTCATTGATGAGAATTTTGCCCTTAGCTATTTATCTTCAAAATAAACCCATTGACGAACGTTTTAGGATTGTCAAAGAAGTTTCTTCTATTACCCATGCGCATATTCGCTCAATTATTGGGTGCTTTTTTGCCGTAGAATTTGTCATAAATTTATTGAAAGAAAAAGATAAATGTGATGCTTATTACGAAGCTCAAAATATCGTTCGAGATTATTTACATTTAATTAATATAAAAAACACGGAAATAGAACTTTATAACCGAATTTTGTTCGATGATATTTCCTGTATTCCTGAGCAAGACATTTATTCATCGGGCTACATATTGCATACGTTGGAAGCCAGTTTATGGGCTTTTTTGACAACCGATAATTTTAAAGATGCTGTTTTAAAAGCCGTAAATTTAGGTGATGATGCCGATACCATTGGGTCTGTGACAGGCGGTTTAGCAGGATTTTTTTACGGTTTTGAGCAAATTCCAGCAGAATGGATTGAGACTTTGGTAAAAAAAGAAGATATAGAAAAATTAGCGATGAATTATAAGCTATGAATTATGTCAGGAACTTCTAATTTATAATTCATAATCGCTACGGCGAACCGTTCATAATTCATAATTTAAACAATGACCTTACAACAACAAATCACGCAAGACGCAATCGTTCTTTTAAAGCAACTCATTGCCACTCAATCATTTAGTCGTGAAGAAATTTTAACAGGCGATATTCTCGAAGAATTTTTCAGAGAAAGAAATATGCCTTTCCGCAGAAAAATCAATAACCTTTGGGCAAGAAATAAACACTTCAATCCCGAACTTCCAACAGTTTTGTTAAACTCTCACCACGACACTGTAAAGCCAAATCCTTCTTGGACATTAAACCCTTTCGAGCCATTGGTAAAAGATGGAAAATTGTTCGGTTTAGGCAGCAACGATGCGGGCGGCTGCTTGGTAAGTTTATTGGCTACTTTTTATTACTTTTATAATCGTAGCGATTTGAAATTCAATGTCTTATTTGTGGCTTCGGCAGAGGAAGAAATTTCTGGAAAGAACGGTTTAGAATTATTGTTGAAAGAAAATGATTTGCCCGAAATTTCCTTCGCCATCGTCGGAGAACCCACTGAAATGCACTTAGCAATTGCCGAAAAAGGTTTGATGGTGGTTGATTGTACCGCTCATGGAATAGCTGGTCACGCTGCTCGTGAAGAAGGTAAAAATGCCATTTACAAAGCTATTAAAGACATTAATTGGATTCAGAACTATGAGTTCCCAAAGGTCTCATCGATATTGGGGAAAATGAAAATGTCGGTGACAATTATCAATGCAGGAAAACAACACAACGTTGTGCCTGACACTTGTAATTTTACCATTGACTGCCGGGTGACGGAACAATATACGCTCGAAGAAACATTAGAAACCATTCGTCAAAATATTGATTCCGAAGTAGATGCACGTTCTATTCGTTTGAAGCCATCGTCAATTCCGATGGAGCATCCAATTGTAAAAGCAGGAATTGAAATGGGTAGAAAAACGTATGGTTCACCCACCACTTCCGACCAAGCAGTATTGGATTGTCAATCGTTAAAAATGGGCCCTGGACATTCTGAACGCTCCCATACGGCCGATGAATTCATTTATTTGAATGAAATTGAGGAAGGTATTGATTTGTATATTAAGATGTTGGGAAAGGTAATTTTGTAGATTATTAGTCAAATTAAAACAAGAAAAAATTGAGCAAACTCTGGCAAAAAGATAACGTTTCGGTAAACGAAAAAATTGAAAAATTCACCGTTGGGCGTGACCCCGAATTTGATGTACTCCTCGCCCCTTTCGATGTATTGGGGTCATTGGCACATACTCGTATGTTGGCGAGTATTGGACTTTTGGAAGAATCGGAATTGGCTGAAATTCAGCAAGAATTAAAGAATATTTACCAAGAAATCCAAGCGGGAAATTTTGAGATTGAAGAAGGAATTGAAGACGTTCACTCGCAAGTAGAGCTCATTTTGACTCGCAAATTGGGCGAAGCAGGCAAGAAAATCCACTCGGGACGTTCACGGAATGACCAAGTTTTGGTGGACTTAAAACTCTTCACTCGTTCACGTTTGCAAGAAGTTACCGAAGCGACCAATCGCTTATTTGAGTTATTAATTTCTTTGAGTGATAAATTCAAAGACGTACTTCTTCCTGGTTATACGCACCTTCAAATTGCCATGCCTTCAAGCTTTGGTTTGTGGTTCGGAGCGTATGCCGAGGCTTTGGTTGATGATACCGAAATGCTCCAAACGGCTTATCGAATTGCTAATAAAAACCCATTGGGTTCGGGTGCAGGTTATGGATCTTCGTTTCCTTTGAACCGCACGATGACCACGGAACTGCTTGGTTTTCAAGAACTTCACTACAATGTTGTTTATGCACAAATGTCTCGTGGAAAAACGGAATTATTTGCCACTACTGCCATTGCACAGGTTGCTTCAACGCTTTCACGTTTGGCGATGGACATTTGTTTGTACAATTCTCAAAACTTTGGTTTCATCAAATTGCCCGATGAAATGACCACGGGAAGTTCCATAATGCCCCACAAAAAGAACCCCGATGTGGCGGAATTATTACGAGGAAAAACCAACCGAATGAAAGGCTTACCCAATGAAATTCAGTTAGTTATGGGAAATCTTCCGTCGGGTTATCACCGTGAAATGCAGATTTTGAAGGAAGTGTTAATGCCAGCCTTTGATGAAATTCTGAATTGCTTAGACATGACCTATTTCATGCTTTCAAACATCGAAGTAAAAGACGGGATTTTAGATGATACCAAATATGATATGTTATTCTCAGTAGAACGAGTAAACGAGTTGGTATTGCAAGGCGTTCCATTCCGTGAAGCCTACAAAATTATTGGCAATGAGATAAATGGCGGAACGTATTCGGCCAATAGAAACTTAAATCATACCCACGAAGGAAGCATCGGAAATTTATGTAATCATCAGATTACCAACATGATGCAAGAAGTTTTAGGAAGATTTAATTTTGAAAAAGTAGCATTGGCAATTGAGGAATTGTTGAAGAATTAGTTGCTAATTTCAGTTTTCAAGGTCGGCAATGCGGAACTCAATTCCGACCTTACATTCCACCGCAAATCAAAGCGTTTTTATGAAGAAAATTTTATTTTTCACCCCTTATGGTGGTAGAACAGGCTCCGAAATGTTGCTGTGGAATATCTTTAAAAATCTAAACTTTGATAAATTTGAAGTTGCCATTTACAGTGATAAAATCGGCAGTCTCAAAGATGAATTACCCGCCAATATTCCCTATTACACTTCTCCTTTCAATACTTCTGGTCATCAACTTTTTTTTCTCAAATTATTGACTAAATTTGGTTACTCAGTTTATGAAAAAAATATCATTAAGATTCATCAGCAATTAAAACCCGACTATTGGTATCTCAACACCAATCATTCAGCACACTTTGCGAAACTTGCACAAAAATTAGGTGTAAAAATCATTTCGCATATCTCAGAAATGCCTTATTTGCTGTATGAATCTGTTTTAGCAACGGATATTCAAGCGATGTTAAAAGCGGATATGACCATTTGTTTATCAGAAATTGGGCGGCAATCTCTTGAAATTATGGGTGCTAATAATATTCAAACTCTCTATCCTTCCATAGATTTGAAAAGTATTCAACCTGCCAAAAACAATAAAAATGCGCTGAAAACTCAGTTAAATATTCCACCTAATGCGTATGTATGGGCCATGTCGGGAAGTTTGATTTATCGAAAGGGAATCGATTATATTCCGAAAATTATTCGATTGATGAAACAAAAAAATAAAATTTGCTACTTTATTTGGATGGGAGGGGGTACGACAAATGCTTCTGAATACTATTTCAGAAAAGAATTAGCATATTATCAGTGTGATAATATTATTTTGACGGGTGCATTAGCTACAGAATATTACGATTATTTTGATTTGGCAGATGCTTTTTTATTACCTTCACATGAAGAAACTTTTGGGATGGTAAACATAGAAGCGGCTTATTTAGGAAAACCCATTATTACTTTTAATTCGGGTGGGGTTACTGATATAATGCGAGAAGGCATGGGAAAAGTGGTTGAAAGTTGGAACGTTGAAGATTTGGTTGAGGCAATGATAGATTTGATGGAAGGAAGAATTGAGGTAAATAAAGAAATATTACAACAAAGAGCATTAGATTTTGATGCACCCAAAATGTATCTTAAATGGGAGACATTAATGGATTTATTACCTTAAAAAATTAATATAATCAGTAGAATCTATTTAAAATTACCGCCAAACAAAGATATTCTTCATACAGAGAATAATTTATATTAACCCCTATATTATTAAAATAAAATGAAACAAGTCCCAACAGTTTCAATTGCACTTTGTACTCATAATGGTAGTAAATTTTTAGGTGAACAACTTAAAAGTATCCAATATCAAACACTTCAACCGAATGAAATAATCATTTGTGATGATAACTCTTCGGATACAACACTCGAAATAATTCACCAATTTTCGAAATTTCTTCCAATCAAATTATACCAGAATATCCCTGCTCTTGGTATCATAAAAAACTTTGAATATGCCATCAGCCTTTGTTCAAAGGATGTAATCTTTCTCTGCGACCAAGACGATTATTGGCTATCTCACAAAATTGAAATTTTGGTTAATTATTTGGTAGAAAACATTTCGCAAGATGTAGTTTTTACAAATGCCGTACTGGTGGATGAATCATTACAAGATTTGAAGATGACGATGTGGGAAAAAGTACGCTTCTGGGAAAATGAAATTGATGAATGGAAGAAAGGGAATGCCTTAGATTTATTGTTGACTGGCAATCGGGTAACCGGTTGTACGATTGCGATGCGAAAACGATTTGCGCAAAAATCAATGCCTTTCCCAACCAATATTCATCCCGATTTCATTCATGATGGATGGATAGGTATTTTGGCTTCTATCAATAATAAAATTGGATTTGTGGCTGAACCCTTAGTTTTATACAGGCAACACGAACTGCAACAAGTTGGTGTTGTAGAAAAAGAAAGGGAAATAATTCACCTTTATTCTCGATTTTCAAGACCAAGAGATAAAAAACTTCGTCCATTCATTGAGAAAGGTAATCTTTATTATAATTTGCTCAATCATATTCACATAAACTATCCAGAATTGAAGGGGAATCTAAAACCCTTACAAAGAATTTCACAACATTATCAATTACGAAGCAATTTGGCAAAGAACCGATTGAAACGGGTAATACCAATATTTAGAAATTTTTACCAGGGAAATTACCATCGTTATAAGAATCTTGGCTCAAATTGGTACGGTGTTTATTTGGCCGTTTTGGGAGATTTATTTGAATAATTTTCGATATTAGATATTCGTTTTTCAGTTAACAAACATCGAAAAACGAATATCAATCATCAAAAAATCATTTCCCTTGTGCTTCCACCACAGCGATGGCTACCATATTCACGATTTCACGCACCGACGAACCTAATTGTAGCACATAAACTGGCTTTTTCAAACCTAATAAAATTGGCCCAATATACTCAATATCAGAGGTTTCTTTCAATAAATTATACGCAATATTTGCGGCTGAAAGGTTTGGAAAAATCAAGGTATTGGCTCCTTCTTCCGCTAATTTCGAGAATGGATAGTTTTCTTTAATCAACTCATTATCAAAGGCTAAATGTGCTTGCATTTCACCCTCCACAATCATTTCAGGATGTTTTTTCTGTAAAATTGCCGTTGCTTCACGCATTTTCAAAGCATCTTCGCCATCAGCCGTTCCAAAGTTAGAATACGTCAATAAAGCAATTCTGGGTTTCAAATTAAATTGCTCAACGGCTTTGGCTGTAAGCTCCGTTATTTCAACAATATCCTCCACACTTGGATTAAAATTCACGGTGGTATCAGAGAAAAATACGGGACCTTTTTTGGTTAAAAGAATATACATACCCGATACTTTTTTCACACCATCTTCACGGCCAATAATCTGCAAAGCTGGACGAATAGCATCTGGATAATTACGGGTCAAACCCGAAATAACACAATCTGCATCGCCCGTTTCTACCATCATTGAAGCAAAATAACTTCTTACTTGCATCTGTTTTTGAGCTTCGTATAGGTTATATCCTTTTCGTTTTCGCTTATCAAAAAATAAATTTCCATAACTTTTCAAACGTTCTGCCATCTTGGGCGAACGAGTGTCAATAATCTCTACTTCGTTCAAATCCAAGTTATTAGTAGCGATTATACCCTTAATTTTTGCAATATCTCCCAATAAAATTGGCGTACAAATACCTTCATCTTTCGACTGTTGTACGGCTTTCAAAACCTTCAAATTTTCTGCATCGGCAAAAACAACTCGTTTAGGTGAACGCTTGGCACGATTGACGATATATTTCATCAATTGATTATCCAAACCTAATCTTTTGCTCAGTTCTGATTCGTAGGCATCCCAATCCAAAATAGGATTTTGAGCCAACCCAGATTCCATTGCCGCACGAGCCACGGCGGGCGCTACGGTGGTAATTAATCGTGGATCAACGGGTTTTGGGATGATATAAGTTCGTCCGAAAGAAAGATTTTTTTCGTTATAAGCTAAATTTACAATATCTGGAACGGGCTTTTTAGCTAAAGCAGCTAATGCTTTTGCCGCTGCCATTTTCATGTTTTCGTCAATTTCAGTGGCTCGTACATCCAACGCACCTCTAAATATATACGGGAAGCCCAAGACGTTATTCACTTGATTCGGAAAATCTGAACGACCCGTTGCCATGATGATATCTTCACGGGCGGCTACGGCCTCTTCGTAAGAGATTTCTGGCGTTGGATTTGCCATGGCAAAAACAACCGCATCTTTCGCCATTGACTTAATCATACCTTGGTTTACAATATTGCCAACCGATAACCCCAAGAAAACATCCGCTCCCACCATTGCTTCCGTAAGTGAATGAATATCAGTACGTTCGGTGGCAAACGGAGCAACGTATTTATTCAAATCAGTACGAGATTTTGAGATTAATCCATCTTTATCAAACATCAAAATATTCTCTACTTTCGCCCCTAATCCTAAGTATAATTTCATGCATGAAAGCGCCGCAGCACCTGCTCCCGAAACGGTGAAACGACAGTCTTCAATTTTCTTGCCAACAATCTCCAAAGCATTTAACAGCGCAGCACCCGAAATGATGGCGGTACCGTGCTGGTCGTCGTGCATAATAGGAATATTAAGTTCTTTTCTGAGTCTTTCTTCAATCTCAAAACATTCGGGCGACTTGATGTCTTCCAAATTCACTCCGCCAAAAGTAGGTTCAAGAATTTTGACCGTTCTGATGAGTTCTTCGGGGTCTTCGGTATTTAGTTCGATGTCAAAAACATCAATATCCGCAAAGATTTTGAACAAAACTGCCTTACCTTCCATCACGGGTTTTGAAGCTTCTGCTCCAATATTTCCCAATCCTAAAACGGCCGTTCCGTTCGTGATAACTGCCACCAAATTGCCCTTTGCAGTATATTTATAGACATTTTCACGATTCGCAGCAATTTCCAAACAAGGCTCAGCTACACCCGGGGAATAAGCCAAAGAGAGATCACGTTGAGTTTCAGTTTCTTTGGTGGAGATAACGGCAATTTTGCCAGGGCGACCTTTAGAATGATAGTCTAAGGCATCCTGTTTTCGGATTGGATTTTGACTCATTTGGATTGTTTTATTTTTATGATAGTTATACGCTCACAAAAATACAACACGATGCTGATTAAGCGGAGAATTATCATTGATATGTTTTTTCTTTTAAATTGTATAACGAAATCGCAAATTAACGTTTATTTAAAAAATCATCTATTTTTTCATGCTATAAGTATGACATTTAGCTAATAGTGACCCGCCAAGTTCTTTCAAAAGTTTCTCCCAAATCCAAACAAATAATTCCCTCCTTCTCCGTCAATTCCTGATGATGATTTGCTGCATCGGCAATGCCACACCACGGCTCAATGCAGACAAAATCAGCCTCTTTTGCCGCCCAAATACCTAAATACGGAAAGCCTTCAAAATCGAATTTTAATTGCCGATTTGTTTTATCCGATTTTAAAATAACGGACGTTGATTCAAGGTTTTTAAAGACAATTGCATCGTCATAAAATAGTTCTTTCGTCAAAGCTAATTTATTTGTATCTATTAGAAAATCAAATGGTTGCGTTTCAATTAAACCATCTGACGTAAGCCCCCAACGTTTGAAAGTTTCTGTTTTATTGAACTCCAAATAACAGTCATCATAAGAAGTATTTTCTGATAAAGGAACGGTAAAAGCAGGATGTCCACCCACTGAGAAATACAACTTATTTTCTCCGATATTTCTCACGAAATAAGTAACATTTAGCGTATCATTTTCTAAGGAATATATCAAACGAAATTCAAATTTGAAAGGGTAAACTTTCAACGTATTTTCATCATAAGTTAGTAAAAAAGTTGCATGAGTTTCATCTGATTTTTCCACAATAAATACGCTATCACGGGCAAATCCATGCCGTGGTAAAGTGTATTCTTGCTCCTCAAAACAATAACTATTTTCTTTCAATGAACCCACAATTGGAAACAACACGGGCGATGATTTTCCCCAAAATGCAGGGTCAGCATTCCATATATATTCCGTTTGGTTTTCGTTGTTAAAAAGGCTGGTAAGTTCTGCCCCATTTGGGTTTATTTTGATGGTGAGGTTTTGGTTTTTTAGGATTTGCATGAGGGGAGATTTTTAATTTTCTTTGCAAATTTACACAAATGAATTGTCTTTATACTTGGGGAAATATTGAGTATTCATATTTTTTGACCAATTTCACAATTCTTTAGCACTCCACCTACTTCTACTTCTTAAATCAATACCCATTATTAACGCTAAATAAACCTAATTTTGAAATCTGGACTGGTTTTGTCTATATTGATTTGTTTGTTTTCCATGAAACTAAAAGCTCAGGGCGAGAAACCTATATACTTAAGTTTTGCCTACGGTTCTGACCAAGATTTAGAAAAAGCCGACCGGATTTTGCCCTCTCACCCAACGTTTTTAAGCCTCAATTTAGAGCGGCGATTACCCCAAAGTGATTTTTACGGTTTGGGCATTCATGCCTATCGTTTTATACGTGTTTTTGAAAATTATAACCACATCAGTTTCAGAGGATATCAACATTTCGGTTATGCTTCTGATGCTTCTGATGGCAATTTCGACCCTTATATTGGCGCTTTCTTAGGAGGCGAAACCTATCAAGGCAGTTTTAAAACTTCCGTTGGCA
Source organism: Arcicella sp. (assembly GCF_964672035.1). Lineage (NCBI taxonomy): Bacteria > Pseudomonadati > Bacteroidota > Cytophagia > Cytophagales > Flectobacillaceae > Arcicella > Arcicella sp. Next base: position 23,053 of record NZ_CBABQS010000006.1, on the reverse strand, counting down.
TTTTTGTGGGTTTACGAGCCATGATAACACGAGCAGCGGGTGTACATTTGGAGTTTTCATCGGTTTCATCGGGCTTTAATAGCAGTATTCTTTTAGAGTTTGGAATCACTACTTGCTTGATGAAAAATAAATTTCCCAAATTAAGAAAATGGGGAAATAGATGTCCGAAATAAGTTTAGCGTTTAGCGTTTAGCGTTTAGCGTTTAAAAGAGCCCATTAATTAGATTATAAGTTCCATAAAATACTTAACGAATATATCAATGATTGCCTTATTGCCACGACGTTAAACCTAATAGAAGGAAACTTTCTAAACTTTGCGTGGGTTATCTTTGCATGGAAACAAAAACTACTGTTAATCAACCCATTATCTCAAAACTTCAAAACCCTACTTTTGCTTGGGGTTTAATGGCTCTTTTGGCAGTCATTTGGGGAAGTTCATTTATTCTTGTCAAAAAGAGTTTGATTATTTTTGATGCCTCTCAAGTAGGCTCATTGCGTATAACGGCGGCTTTTTGCTTTTTCTTGCCTTTCTTTTTAGCAAATATCAAAAAAATTCCTCTTCAAAAAGCGCATCTATTTTTAGTAGTTGGATGCTTAGGAAATCTCTTTCCTGCCTATTTATTTTCGTTGGCAGGTTCCAAATTGGATAGCGGTGTTTCGGGTGCCTTGAACTCAACTACTCCCCTATTTACGCTCATTGTTGGCGGCCTTTTCTTCGGAAATCTCATCACAAAACGCCAAGTTTTTGGTATTATTTTGGGCTTTATTGGAGCGCTATTATTAATATTGGCAGGCGCAAAAGGCTTACAATTTAACAATTATGCTTTCTACGTAATTGCGGCCACGCTTTTATACGGCTTCAATTTGAACATTACCAAAAAATACCTCACCGGACTTGATTTAAGCCCATTCCTAATCACTTCCTTTATCTTCATGACCATCGGGCCAGTGGCTCTTGTCGTATTATTTAGCGGCGATTTTATGGATAAAGTAATGCTTCCAGAAGCTCAAGTACCTCTTTTATATTCAGTGCTTTTGGGCGTATTAGGTTCAGCGGTAGCCATGGTACTTTTCAATAGATTGATTCAAATAACCAGTGCCGTGTTGGCGAGTTCTGTAACCTATCTTATTCCAATTGTTGCCATCCTTTGGGGAATTCTTGACGGAGAAGCTATACAAATTCAGCACTTTATTGGCATGGGAATTATTTTAGTTGGCGTATATTTGGTGAATAAATCATAAATTAATTGTCAACTTTCAATTGCCCATGCTAAAAGCCGCCGTAAAGTCGCAAACCTTTGATATTCAGTCAGATAAAAACGAAATTTCTGTCAACTCACAACCTTTCAAATGGGATATGGTTGAAGTAAAGGATGGAAATTTTCATGTCATCTATAATAATCGTTCCTTCAATGCTGAGGTTTTGGAGGCGGATTATCAGGCTAAATCTTTTTTAATTAAAATAAATAATACGAAATATCCCGTTTCGGTAAAAGACCGTTTCGATATTCTCCTCGACCAATTGGGTATGAGTAATGCCAATTCTTCAAAGGTTAATGACCTCAAAGCCCCCATGCCAGGACTTATTGTGGACATAAAAGTCAAGGTAGGTGATACCGTCAAGAAAGGCGATACCATCCTTATTTTAGAGGCTATGAAAATGGAAAATGTATTGAAAGCTACGGGCGAAGGCATCATCAAAGCTATTAAAATTACGCCAAAACAAAACGTTGAAAAAAATCAAGTAATGATTGAGTTTGAATGACACCAAATTGATAATTTGAAAATGTGTAATCGGGCGGCGAACCGCTTGAGTATAATCACACTTCAATTCTAAAAAATAGGCTAATTCGTAAATTATTTCAGATTAGCCTATTTTCAAATTTGTGAATTGAGCCTGCTTTTCCCTATCTTTGTCCTCGCAAAAAACCTTACATCATGGACAAACCCAAGTATAAACGTATTCTTCTTAAATTATCTGGCGAAGCCCTTAGTTCAGGTGGCGAAGTTATAGACCCTTCAATCTTAGAGCGATACGCTCAGGAAATTAGAAAAGTAAAAGATTTAGGCGTTGAAGTCGCTATTGTGATTGGTGGAGGCAATATTTTTAGAGGTGCTGCTGCTGCAAAAGTAGGTATTGACCGTGTGCAAGGCGATTATATGGGTATGTTAGCGACCGTGATAAATGGCATGGCAATTCAGGCTTCTTTGGAAAAACACGGGATGTACACTCGTCTACTTACTGCCATAAAAATGGATACTATTTGTGAGCCTTTTATCCGTAGAAGAGCCATGAGACATTTAGAAAAAGGTCGTATCGTAATCTTTGGTGCTGGCACAGGAAATCCTTATTTCACCACTGATTCTACCGCTGCTTTGCGTGCCGTTGAGATCGAAGCCGAAGTGGTTTTGAAAGGCACAAGAGTTGATGGTGTTTATACCGCTGACCCAGAAAAAGACCCTTTAGCAACAAAATACGATACTTTATCATTTGCCGAAGCAATTGCCAAAGGATTAAAAATCATGGATACTACGGCATTCACGTTGTGTCAAGAAAATGAAGTTCCAATTATTGTTTTCGACATGAATAAATCAGATAATCTGCTCAATTTAGCCAAAGGCGAAACCGTTGGAACGTTAATTAGTTAATAATTATTAATTAATGGTGAACAGTTTTTAGAGAAATTTAAAACTCGCTGTTTCCTACAAATCTACTCAATCACTCATTCACAAATTACTCATTGAAAAATGGAGGAAATAGAATTTTATATTGACGCTGCCAAAGAAACCATGGATGGTGCGTTGAAACATTTAGCCATTGAATTATCAAAAATTCGTGCGGGAAGAGCCACTCCTGCCATGTTGGATGGTATTCAAGTTGATTATTACGGCATGAATACGCCACTTTCGGGTGCAGCGTCTATTAGTACCCCCGATGCTCGGACAATCTTGGTGAAACCTTTCGAGAAAAAGATGATTCAAGAATGTGAAAAGGCAATCAGAAACTCAAATATTGGATTAAATCCGATGAATGATGGGGAAAATATCCGTTTAAATATTCCACCACTCACCGAAGAACGTCGTCGTGAATTGGTAAAGCGGGTGAAAAACGAAATCGAAACGGCAAAAATCAATGTCCGTAACGTGCGTCAGGATGCTAATAATAGTATCAAGAAATTGAAAGCCGATGGTGCATCGGAAGATGCCATAAAAGAAGGCGAAGATAGAATTCAGACTTTGACCAATAGCTATATTACAAAGGTTGAATCAACATTTGCCGATAAAGAAAAAGATATTATGTCGGTTTAATTCAATTGACAATGAATAATAAGTTTTTTTGGGAAACTTCCCGAAAGTGGAAATAACTTTCGGGAAGTTAAAATAACCTATCGAAATTATGATTGGGGAACATCTCGAAAGTTATTTCTACTTTCGGGATGTTAGAATAACTTATTAAACAGTGTAGTTAATTATATCCTACCATTTCATCCTTCCCGTGCTGATAGCCTAACAGAATCATGCGTTGAATATCTTCTTGGTCAAATTCTTGAATATCAATATTTAAAGATCTTTGCGGGCGAATTATTTTGAGTTTAATTCTGGATTGCCCTTCCAAAATTCCAAATGCCCCAGGTGAGCCATCCATTGGTAAACATTCATTTCTGAATTCTGCCCAGTCCAAATCTGCATTGAGGCATTCATTTACGGCAATATCCATCACTCTATCCACCAAAGCCAATAGATTTCCATAGGGGAAATAGCCCCCATCAATGTTTCGAGTATGGCAAGCAATACAAATAATTTCGGTTGCGCCGTCATTGATGGCTTTTTTGACGGGTGCTACATCCCTCATACCTCCATCCAAAAATGCCATTTTTTTCATTCCGCCAATATTGACTACAGGCATCAAAATTGGAATGGCCGATGATGCCATGACGTAATCTAAAAAGTGTTCGTAAGTTGGGTCGGCATACACAATACTTCCATTAATAATATCAACAGCCCCCACTTTCAAGCCAATTGGACTGGCATTAAGGTTTCTGATTTGAATATTATTATGCAGAATATCACGGAGTGGCGTAGTATCCAATAATCCTTCAAAATTTCTCCGGATAGCACTCATACCCAAATCATAAGTACCCCGCCTAAAGGCCAGACTTTCGGGTGTATTGATATTATTTATCCAAAAATCACACAGGTCAGATGCTGTTTGATTAAAGTCTAAATTGCCGTCATTTTCAAGGAACGAACTTCCTAAATCATTCACTAAATAAGAGGCATTCATACTGCCAGCCGATATTCCGTAAATAGCATCTGGACGAAAGCCCGCTTCAAATACTGCTCTAACAACCCCCGCTTGATATGCTCCTTTGACAGATCCTCCTGCCAATACTAATATTTTACTCATATTTTTGTGGTTAAAAAAGTTAAAGACTTAAATCGTTCTTATTCAAAAAGTAGCAGAAATTTTTAACTCTTTAACTTTCGGACTATAAAACTCTCTTCCAAATATCGAACTAAAAAAATAAAAACAAGTTAATAAATGTAGATTAGATACAAGTTTTTATAGAATGATGTAATTTGCAGTGTCGTTATGAGTAATGAGTTGTGAATTATGAATTATGAATTGTGCGTTATGAATTGTGCGTTATAAGTTGTGCATTATAAATTAGTAAATTTTGAAATTAATATACTATCAAATAATCAACAATAGTGACTTCCTATCCATAACCAATAGCTCATCACTCATAATTCATAACTCATAACTCATAACTCATAACTAAGAAATAATGAGTTTATCAATTAAAGAAATACAAGCCCCGATTGCCGAAGAAATGAAAGCCTTTGAAGGAAAGTTTAGGCAATCGATGAAAACCAAAGTTATGTTGTTGGATACGATTATGAACTATATCGTCCAACGGAAAGGCAAACAAATTAGACCAATGTTTGTATTTTTAACGGCAGGACTTTGCGGAGATGTTACTGAGAAAACCTATCGTGGAGCTGCTTTGATTGAACTTCTGCACACTGCTACCCTTGTACACGATGATGTAGTGGATGATTCAAATTATCGTCGTGGATTTTTTTCGGTGAATGCCCTTTGGAAAAATAAAATTGCCGTTTTAGTCGGTGATTATTTATTATCAAAAGCCCTCCTACTTTCTATTAATAATGATGATTTTGAGTTGTTGAAAATTGGTTCAAATGCGATTCAAGAAATGGCGGAGGGTGAACTGATGCAGATGGAAAAAGCTCGTAAATTGGATATTACCGAGGAAGTTTATTTTGAAATAATTCGCAGGAAAACCGCTACATTAATTGCTGCTTGTTGTGCGATGGGCGTTAGTTCGGTGGGTGCCGATGTTGAAACAGTAGAAAAAGCCAGATTATTTGGCGAAAAAGTAGGGATTGCTTTCCAAATAAAAGACGATTTATTTGATTATGGCGATGCTGAAATTGGTAAACCTTTAGGGATTGATATTAAGGAGAAAAAAATGACACTTCCACTCATCTATGCCTTAAATCAGGCGGATTGGTTAACAAAACGTCGAATCATTAATATCATCAAAAACGAATCCGAAAATTCTCAAAAAGTTGCTGAAGTGATTGAATTTGTTAAACAGTCTGGTGGACTTCAATACGCTACTAAAGCCATGCAAAGGCTTGTGGATGAAGCACAGGGCATTTTAAGTACATTTCCCAATACAATTTTTAAGCAATCGTTGGCTGGATTAGTTCAGTTTACAATTGAACGCAGCAAGTAATGATAAATTTTTCATCACGAGGAATGAAGCAACCATCTGTAAATCAACATCTTAAAAACTATTTAAAGCCTATTTTTATTGTTTTATAAGTAAATCTTCTTTCTCCTTTGCTTTTGCCAAATTCCACCAAGGAAGATAAGGATAAGCATGGTGTTCGTGATGATATCCAAAGAAATAACAGGTGATAAACGCAAGGAAATGATTCAGTTTTTGACTTTTTGCTCTGAACTGATCAGTTGGATGATGTTCGCCCCTGTGAGGCAGATAAGTACCGAAATAGAATAATTGAAGCGTACTAAGGATTGCCGGTATTTCCCAAAACACGATGAGATTTTCCATCGGAAAGAATAATTTTAATAGATTATAAGTTACCGCCATCAATAAAATCTGCCAAATCGTTACATATTCCAACGCAAATTTGAGATACCACCGAAAGAAATTTCCATCATAATAATCAGGGTCATTTTCTGATACTACGTGCGCATGATGAAGATGATGTTTTCGAGAAAGTTTTTCGTAATTATTAAAGGCAAAAATGGTTGCACACAAGAAACCTATCGAATAGTTGAGTGGCTTATTATTGGGAGCTACTACCCCGTGAATTGAATCGTGGGCAGTAATGAAAACACCCGTATATAAGTGCATTTGTATCAGCAAAAACACATATACCAGCGGGTCTTTAAAATCAATTTTGTAATGCAATAAATAAGTCAACGACAATGCCCAAAGTGTGATAATGGTTATAGCGTAAAATATTCCTTTGTTCTTCATGTTTATTAGCAATAAGCTTTCAATAAAATGCAATATTGAATGATGCGCCTACGATTTTTTTAATGTTTTATAACACTCTTTGCTGACGGCTCACAACTCATAGCTATTTAACCCCTAAATCATTAACTTTGTTGCAAAATCGGTCAAAGTACCCCTAAATTTTAGAATGAGCTTTTTCCTCATCGCTCATCGCTCAAAACTCAATGCTAATCAATGGCAAAATTAGAAAAAGATTTACAGCAGGCCATTCTATCAATGCCTCAAAAAGATAAAGATAAGCTATTATTAAGACTCATTACCAAAGACGATATTCTGAGCCAACAGTTGCAATTTATGTTGGTTGAGGGCAACGCAAGTGTAGATTTTCGCCGTGATGAAGTGAAAGCAGCCATTGATAAATTGTATCGCACCGATGCTTATTCATCGGGTTATTTGATGATGGATATGCGCTATGTCAATGCCGAAATTACTCGCCATGTAAAAATTACGAAAGATAAATACGGTGAAATTGAATTGACCATAAAATTGTTGAAAGACTGTTTTGAAAAGCAATTAAAGTGGATTAAAAAATACTCTTCAAAATCCGATACCTTAGCGAATTACGTGGCAAAACGAACCGATTTTGTCTTGAAAAAATTGGTAAAATTGCATCCAGATATTCAATTTGATTTTCATGCCGATGTCAATACACTCTTGGAATATATCTATAGTTGCGCTCCTTCCTACTATGCGAATCTAATGGCATTACCCAGAACATTCGAAATTTCCGAGTAAGATTTTTATACCCATTTAGACCACGGATTATACGGATTATAGAGATTTCCACGGATAAAATTATTAAAAATCTGTGAAAATTCGTCAAATCTGTACAATCTGTGGTCTGATATAATATCACACAATTGTGCAAAAAGAACAATTTATATCATCACTTTCTGAAAGTATTTTACAGAATTCTTTCATCAAAATTTCTTTGGGAAATTATAAAGGTTCAGAAGCAGAACTGAAGAATATTTACGTCAAACGGATTTTGATAAAACGGATTGAAAATCTGAGTTTTACGTATCGTTATAAAACCCGTGATATTGTCAAAAATTTTACGATTGAAGAAGGCATAAAACTAATTCAAGAAGCGATTAAAAATGGTTTCAGAATCGCCACACTTTTTACCAATGAATTTGATTTAATCTTAGAACAGCTTAATAATCAAAAGATTACGATAAAAAAAATAAATCCTACCAGTAAAAACACCAACATTTCTTTAGACCATGACCATGCAAAAAAACGCCTGATTGAAAGTCAGGGAAAATCATATTTGCACGAGTTAAAAATTACTGATACAGAAGGAAATGTCTATAAAAATGCGCAGGATAAATACAAGCAAATCAATCATTACGTTGACATTTTGAGTTCGCTAATCAAAGAAATTCCTGCCGAAAATCTCAAAAAAGTGGTTGATATGGGTTCGGGAAAAGGCTATTTAACTTTTGCTTTGTACGATTATTTAACCAATGTTTTGAAGTTAGAAACGGCGGTAAGGGGCGTAGAATTTCGCCCCGACATGGTGGAATTGTGTAATAATATTGCTGAAAAAACGGGCTTCAAAAACCTCAATTTCACCGAGGGAACGATTGAAAATTACGATAGTACAGATACCAATATTCTCATCGCCCTCCACGCCTGCGACACTGCCACTGACGATGCAATTTACAAAGGAATCACCGCCCAAGCCGATTTAATTGTGGTGGCTCCGTGCTGTCACAAACAAATTAGAAGGGAAATTGAGAAAAATAAAGCCAAAAACGAATTAGACTTTTTGACCAAATACGGTATTTTTTTAGAACGCCAAGCCGAAATGGTAACGGACGGAATCAGAGCCATGATTTTGGAATATTTTGGCTACAAAACCAAGGTTTTCCAATTCATTTCTGATGCTCACACGCCAAAAAATGTATTGGTTGTAGGCATAAAAGGCAAAACAAATCCCAAGAAACAAGCGGAAATTTTAGAGAAATTGAAAGCTACGAAAGCGTATTTTGGAATTGATTATCATCATTTAGAGAAATTATTATCTTTGCTTTAAAATACTTAACCAAACCACGCCTAATTGTAAATCAGGGTGAATGAGATAGATTTTCCCTAATTTATTAACTTCTTGAAAGTTTAAAGCTTTCGAAAAGTTCCTCCGAAAAAGCTATTTTGCAATTTTAAGTATTCACAATATTCTCAAAAACCCCAATCAACCATGAACGCCTCATCAATCTTTTCTTTCGCCAATTCCTTCGTGCTTTTGGGCTGGATTTTATTAATCTTTCTGCCCAATTGGAAGTACACGCAAACCATCATTTTGAATGGAATCGTTTTGCTCTTCTCTATTTTGTACGCCTATTTATTATTGAAAGACATTTCGGGTTTCAGCGTGGATAGTTTCAGCACTTTGGTGAATGTAAAAGCGCTATTTCAAAATGACAATGCGGTTGCGATGGGCTGGATTCACTATTTAGCATTTGATTTATTTGTGGGTGCCTACATCGTTAAAAAATCGCAACAATTACAAATTTCGAGGTGGCTTTACACGCTGACATTGCCATTTACTTTTATGTTTGGTCCGGTGGGTTATCTTTTGTTTTTTATTATTAAAACAGTCAAGACTCAATCCTTCCATGAAACTAATTATAAAGATATTTAGCAGAAATTCACTATTAGCAAAATTGGGCTTATTCTTTCTAATTTTGGCGGTTTGTCTCGGCTTATACGCAACCGTAAATACCGAGATAATTTTAGGGATTAATTCTATGATAAAGCCCCTAAAATTTGCTTTGAGTACGTGGATATATGCGTGGACGATGGCGTATTTGCTTTTTTACGTAAACAATCAAAATCGAGTAAAATGGTATTCTATTTTAGCCACCATTGTTATGTTATACGAAAACGGCGTCATTACCATTCAAGCTTTTAGGGGAAAATTATCGCATTTCAATCAGACAGAACTCTTAGGCGGTATTTTGTATGCTATCATGGGTATCATGATTGTTTGGCTCACTACTGCTACCTTGATTCTTTCACTAAGATTTATCTTCCAAAAAACTGATTCCATCAGTAAACCTTTTGCCCTTTCCATAAAAATTGGCTTAATACTTTTTGTCATTTTTAGCTTTATGGGAGGCTACATGAGCGTTATTAATTCCCATAACGTAGGGGGAAAAATTGGTGAATCAGGGATTACCTTTTTAAATTGGAGTACGCTTTTTGGCGATTTAAGAGTGGCTCATTTTTTCGGAATTCATTCGCTTCAAATTATTCCGTTGTTGGGTTTTTATGTTTCTTCTACTATTAAGAATGAGTCGAAAGCAAGTTTAATGATTTGGGTTGGTTCAATTATTTACTTAGCTTTTGTTTGCTTTACGTTGATGCAGGCAATTCATGGCACTCCTTTTATTTAGGAAAGATTGCGTAAATTATAGATTTTTTCTCGTCAAAATTAGGTATTAAAAAATAGTATTTACGCCGTATAATTTTGCCAAAAACATTGTGTTACTTTGTGTCTTTCTGTTGCCAAATAATTATCGCCCTAACACCATGTCAAAAGCATTTCCTTGCCTCTTTATCTCAATTTTGCTCATCTCATGGATTTCTTCACCAATGTTTGCGCAAGACATTAGCGGACGAATTATTGATGCAAAAACTAAAGAGCCTTTGCCTTTTGTGAGTGTCTATATCAGCAAAACTACCAAAGGAACGCAAAGCGATGAAAAAGGCTATTTTTCTCTAAAAAACGTACCAACTGGCTATTTAAAATTGGTAACTTCGATGATTGGTTATAAGAGTTTTGAGCAGGAATTTGTGATAAAACCTAATGAAAATCAAACCCTTAAAATTCAACTAAACGTCAATAGTAAAGAGTTAAGTGAAATTATTGTGGTTGGAAAAAGAGGGAAACAATGGAAAAAAAACTACGCTCATTTTTTAAAAATATTCTTGGGTAAATCTAAAAATGTTAAAAAAACGGAAATTACCAACCCGCACGAATTGAACTTTGCGCTCGAAAAAAGGGTACTTACCGCCACTGCCGAAAACCCATTAATTATCAAAAATCAAGCATTAGGTTATGACATAGATTATTCACTCGCAACATTTCGTTCTACCAACGAAGATTTTCAGTTTGGTGGAAATGTCTTTTTTAAACCAATTCCGCAAACGGATGAAATACAACAAAAATTGATTGAAAAAAATCGTGAGAAAGCCTACAAAGGTTCTATTCGGCATTTTTTTAAATCAATCGTTATGGGAACTTCTCAGGAAGAAGGCTTCAGGGTTTATCTGGAAAAAGATACCCTTGAAAATATTGCCAGAAATCGCCTTTTTAGAGACAATTTCCCCAAAAAATTAATGGAAGTAAATATCAATATTTTGGCAAAATTTGATGTTCAGTTGCAACGAATAATTTTACCCAAAAATCGTTACGAAATCCATTATCTTCAACAACGAGATAATTCAACATTTTATGCAGAAATTAACCACCAAGTAAGTTGGATAGAAACTAAAGCTGATAATTTTAAATTCTCGTATCAAGGCATTTCGGAAGAACCGCTAAAATTACTTTTGATGGGTAGCATGGGCAATCGCCGAGTCGCTGATTTTGTGCCTGATGATTATGAATTGCTCAATACAGCGAAAGATTCTACCCAAAATTCTCTGACAATTCCTAACTATCAACCTCACGAAAAAGTCTTTATACGAACCGATAGAGATGCGTATTTCTCACACGATACACTCTGGTTTAAGGCGTACACCTTAGACGCAACTACGCATAAACCAAGTCCTTCCAAGATTCTTTATGTCACTTTACGAAACAAAAAGAAGGTTTTTTCTCAACAAAAATTCTTGATTGAAGATGGCATCAGTCAAGGTTTTATTCCACTATTCGACTCATTATCAAGCAGTTGTCAGTTAATTGGCCATACCAATTGGATGAGAAATTATGACGAAGATTTGTTCTTTCGGAAAAACATCAGGATTCTCTCAAAAGAGATGTTGTCCGATACGGTGAGTTCAGATTCTATCCAAATTCAGCTTTTTCCCGAAGGTGGAAATCTGATCGAAGGAATCAGTAATCGCATGGGCATTCGTGCCACCTATCCTGATGGCAGTTTTGCCAAAATCTCGGGAGAATATATAGATAAATCTTTAGATTCTACCGAGACTTCCATAACACAAGCAGTGGAGATTCAAGGAATTGGAGATTTTTTTACTATTCCAAATTCCAAACATTCAATTCACGTAAAACTGAATAATGGTAAAATTATTGAGTTGCCAACAACCCTCAAGAAAGGCTTTGCTTTGCAAGTGAGGCCCATCCTAAATACGGACAATATTTTGATTAAATTATATTCCAATTTGGCCTTATCGGAATTCAAACCGCTACGTTTTATTATTCATCAAAGAGGGCAAATTATCTACGAAAATGATTTTTTGCCCAAAAGTAAAATCACCACATTTATCTTTCCCAAAGATAATTTAACCGATGAAGGAATCGTAAATGTGTTGATATTAGATGTCTTAAATAATAAAATTGCTGAACGAGTTTTTTACAATTACAATGACTCAAATCGTCCAATTGTAAGTTTAAAGTCGAAAGATAGCGGGGTTGAAATTCAGATTTTAGACCAAGACAGCCTTGCCATTGAAGGCAGTACATTGGTTTCTTTGGCAGATAAAAGGTTTATCAATGAGGGAAGTAAAATAGAGAATTTAAGAAAATTTTTGTTTCTGAATTCTGACCTAAAATATGCCGTAGAACCATTTAAAAGCACTTTAGATACTACTATACAAGCAAAAGAGATATTAGACTTGATGCTTTTGGCTAATTCATCCATTGATTATTCCCAACGTAATGATAAGAAATTTGAGCCTCAATTAGGAACAACCATCAAAGGTCGAGCAAAGAATTTTGACAAGAAAAAACCAGCAGAAATTGTTGGATATGTCAACACAAAAAATTGGCAATTGGGACTTAAAACAATTGCTGATAGCAAAGGAGGCTTTGAGACAGAACCTTTAATTTTTGAAGACACCGCAAAGTTTAAACTCCAATTTCAACAGGCTCAAGAACCCCTAACTTTTGAGATTGAATCTCCCGAAATATTCATTCCAAAATGGCACGTTTTACCCAAAATGAATTTCAAAACTAACGCTGAAAAAGATGATGACATTAAGATTTTAATGATTGCTCAAGACAGTTTATTTTTGAAAAAACCTACAAAAGAAGTTTTTAAAAAAGAGGAAATTGATTTTAGAAAAAATCATCCTCATGCAGACAAAATTATCAATGAAATTGGTGGATTTTCTATGGGAAATAGACTTTATGAGGTTTTAAAAAATGAATTACCTGATTTAGTGTTTAACGAAAAAAATATCTTTTTGCGAGATTCTACGCATAAAAAGAACATCAGTATTTCAATTGATGGCATTCCGATGGTGTGGCAAAATATTAGTTTGCTTCCCGCATCTTTGATAAAACCAGCATCTATTCATATTTTAACTGATTCTGTAAAACTATCAGCCATAAATTTAAGGACTAATTCACTGGCTATCAATATATTGAGTGCCGACGGAGATTTTCTGAAAACCCAAAAATTTAAAACCTTTGCCAGCATTGGCTTAATGCCAAAACGAGATTTTATGAACTCAAAAACCGAGCATAAAAATATTGGAACTTACTTTTGGAAGATAGATAAAATAGACCATTTTGCTGAAAAACAGTTCATTGAATTTTGGAAAAATAACCATCCAAGTTCGACTTTAATTGAAGGCATTTCAACCACGGGAGAAGTGATTAGTGTGCAGGTTGATGAGGAGGCGAAGGAGTAGATTCACCTCCGCAAAATATCCACGCCAACATTACAATTCAAGCACTTTTTAGCCAAGCAAAAATGGTTGTGCCATTCAATACTCGCTTGCGAATCGAAGGCTGATTTTATTGACAAACCCATTGATTTCCAATGATTTGTGATACTATTTTCTTCTGCACGGAGTTCTTCTAATAAACGAATGGCTTTCTCTAAATATTCCCGATTATCTTTTTGATTAGCGTAAGAAACCAATAATGGAACAACCGTATTTATCACCACATTTTCTACCGAAGCATTCCCAAAAGTTGGCACTTTTCCTTCGGATTTTTTGCCAAAAACGTAATGTTCAATCCAATAATCCGATTGTTTTACTTTCAAAATTTTGGCTAAACTTTTCACATTTTCGAGGTAAATTAAGACCGAAAAAAGATTGGCATTTTCGTGAATAAATCGGGCAAATTGCGCCAAACGAACCGTTGGAAAATTAGCAGGACGAAGTCGCAAATATTTCCACTCGTGCTGACCCAAAATTTTGTCTTGTAATTGATATTTTGAAGCTAAAAATTGAAATTCTTTGCGGAGATTTAAACGATATTCATCCCACTTTTCAAGGTCGTTGTTTTCGTTATTCAAAAAGCCTGCAACCCCAAAAATTAGGGCTTCAATTTGCGATAAATTATCACGATGTTTTTGGAGAATTTTGAGCGGAAGATTCTTCGCTAAACTCAAAAAAGGTGCTGAATTGAGTTTAAAGCCAAAGTTTTTGGCCAAAACTTGGTAAGTGGTTTCTTCCCAATCAGCATTATTTTCTTGCAAAAACTGATGAATTATCAAAGATTTATCCTCCAATCGTTTCATCAAAACCTTATCCAACATCGACAGTTTTTTGATGTCGTCAACTTCCATAAATTGATTTTGGCAAGGCATCTCAGCGTTGGATTCCATCATGGCTTGATATTTCCTAAGAAGGTTTTTATCGGCTCTTTCCCGTAGCGTAAGCGTAGGAATTTTCGTACCATCTTTTCTGAGAATAGGTTTATCATCCTCCCAAACCAAATGCAGAATTACGTTTTGGTAGGCAGTATCATTTTGATGTTTATGAATATCCCAATCGGATGATTTTAGGTGAATTTCCACGCTTCCCGCCCATTCGACTTCACCGACTACAATTCGGGCATCTTGGAAATCTGCCCCTGAATCAGCATTTAATCTGCCAATTTTTATAATTCTAACCAATTCATTATCAGTAGTTTCCAGATGAGTTTTATCGAAATATTGAAATTGATAAAGAAAGTGAAGATAAGATTCGGACATTTTTTGTAGGGGAAAAATGGTGGTAAATTATGATATTGTCTTTTGTAGTAAGGGCGGTTTTAAAAATAATACTAAAATAGAAAAATTAATGTATTATTTTTAACAATATTAATAAACATTTTAAAATTCCCCCATGAAATATTTAACTTTTAAAAATAGTGATGAAATGCCCGTTTTGGGCTTAGGTACTTGGAAATCAGCGAAAGGAGAGGTATATGAGGTAGTCAGAAAGGCGATTGAAATTGGGTATCGCCATTTTGATTGTGCCTTTTTTTACGGCAATGAAGCCGAAATTGGTCAGGCAATTGCGGATGCTATCAAAAACGGTGAAGTGACGAGACAAGAACTCTGGATTACGTCTAAATTGTGGAATAATCGCCACCGCAAAGAGGATGTAAAAGGAGCATTTGAAATTACCCTCAAAGATTTAGGACTTGATTATTTGGATTTATACCTAATTCACTGGCCTGTGGCTTTGCAATACAATATTGGCTACTCCCAAAAAGGCGAAGATTTGATTAGTTTAAACGAAATCCCCTTGTCAGAAACGTGGCGAGAATTGATTGATTTGCAAGAAAAAGGTTTGACCAAACACATTGGCGTTTCCAATTTCAGCATCAAAAAAATCAATCAAATTTCGGAAGAAACTGGCGTAATGCCTGAAGTTGTGCAGGTGGAGTCGCACCCGTTTTTACAGCAAAAAGACCTTTTGAATTTTGCTCAGGAAAAAGGCATTTTCTTGACAGGATATTGTCCATTAGGTTCTGCCGACCGACCAGCCGCAAGGATTTTGGAAAGTGAACCAAAACTTTTCCAAAATGAAACAATTCTTAAAATATCCCAAGAAAAAGGCGTTTCTCCCGCACAAATTATGTTGGCTTGGGCGGTAAACAGGGGTGCTTCGGTAATTCCAAAATCGGTAAACCCACAAAGGTTAAAAGAGAATTTAGAAGCAGCAGATATTGAACTTACCGCCGAAGAAATGGCAAAAATGAGCAGTTTAGATTTACATTACCGCTATATTAAAGGGGATTTTTGGTGCTTGGAAGGAAGTGATTATACTTTGGAAAATCTTTGGGACGAGTAGAAATTGTACGGAAGTCGTCCTTTGAAAGGACGACTTCCGTGTTTGAGAAACGAATTATAAACTTTATTTCGCCACCACCTTTTTCTCTTCAATCTTCTTGGTAGTATCGGTCGTAGGCATTTTATCATGCCAACCCATATCCACTTCCACATTTGGTAAGGCTTTTTTTAGAGCGTTTACACCCGCAATGGTTACTTTTGTTTGCCAGCAATACACCTTTTTCAAAGCTTTTAATTTTGCCAATGTTGCAATGCCTGCATCGGTTATTTTGGTATCAAAAAGATTGATGTATTCCAAATATTTCAAGTCTTTCAATTGGCTAATTCCTGCATCAGTTATGGCGGTATGCTCCAGATTTAGGCGAGTTAAATGTGGCAATTGCGTAATTTCTGAAAGCGATTTATCCGTAATTTTTGTATTTCCCAATTTCAACCAAACAATTTGTTCCGAAACGTTTGATAACAAAATCATTTTAGAATCGTCCAAATTTCGGGCATTAATAAAATTGACATCTAAATAATTTTGGTCTTTCGAAACGGGCATTACAATTACATTCAAATCCGTCAGTTTTTTGATGTCATTTTCCGAAGCTACTGCTACTTTTTCGTTGAAAATAGGGGAAATTGTTTCGCCTCCATTGGCCGTATTTTCCATGGATGCTCCACCCACCAAAGCAACTAAAATGGGCTTAATTTTATCATCTGGCTTCATTTGAGCAACTTTTACATCAAACTTTGCTCCGTTCTTTATCCACCAAGTTACCAACGAAATTTCTTGTTCGGTCAAAGGTGTTTTTCCTTTTGGCGGCATGTGATGTTCATCGTTCATGTCGAGTAAAAGTCGCTTAATTATCTCAGAATTATCTGGGTCATTGGCTTTAAAAATGGCTCCGTGTTCGCCTCCTTTTACCAATAATTCGGGTTTATCCATTCGTAATTGCCCTTTAATTTTATTAGCATTGTGGCACGACCAGCATTTTTGTTCCATCACAGGCGCAATAACATCTTGATAGACAAGGGCTTGTTCAATGTTTTCAATCTTTTTTCTCACGCCAACGCCATTTGTACGGGGAGGCATTCCCGCAAACCCTCTGAAAGGTTCGGGCGTGAAATTGTATAGATAATCATCCCCGTGCGTCAAACTTCCACCCAAATGTCCAGTACCCGTCAGTAATATAACCCCGAGGTATAAAGATGGCACATAAATTTTGCTCATAGAAGCGTCATTTTGCCAGTTTTTCTTCATGTACCAAGCCCCTAACGATACCACGGCCACGCCAATCCCCATCCATTGATGCCAGAAAAGGGTATCTTCATTATATTCTCCCGAAGTAGAAAGGAGATACCCCAAAACGCAGGAAATAATCGCCGAAATCATTCCCCACCACAACACAGGGGCAATGGCAGGTTGAAGTGCATCGACTTTTTTCTTTCGAGAAATATATTCCAAAATAGCAGCAATCATCAACATTCCGATGGGTAAATGAACAATCACAGGGTGAAAATGTCCAAAAAACATGGCCCAATCGGATGGAGAAGTGGTTTGTTGTAAAATCATTTTTATTATTCGATATTCGGTTTTAGATGTTCGCTGTTCGTTGTTCGACATTCGGTTTTCGATGTTCGATTCTCTTAGGTCGAAAATCATACATCGAAAATCGAACAACTAAGAAATTCTTTCCAATTTCACTGGATAGGTCTTTTTAGAATTCCATTGAGGCACATATACGTTCTCGTCCGAATCCACGTATACATCGTGTGG
Source organism: Arcicella sp. (assembly GCF_964672035.1). NCBI lineage: Bacteria > Pseudomonadati > Bacteroidota > Cytophagia > Cytophagales > Flectobacillaceae > Arcicella > Arcicella sp. The sequence continues at coordinate 5,507 of NZ_CBABQS010000006.1, read as the reverse complement.
GTGCATGAAAACATTACTCGGGTCATCTTTGTACTGACGAATAAGTTTTCCATCTTTATAAATCGGTTCCGAACCACCAGGGGTCGAAATGGCTTTCATATCCTTATCAATCACTTGAATATAGCCCGAATTTAACCAAGAAGCATCTCCACTTCTATAAGCTGCCGCAAAAATATTATCTCCGTGCAGCACTGGGCGACAGATGAATGTACCGGGGAAACGGTAAACGGCTAAGAATTTCCCGTCTAAAGTGAATCTTTTTAAACATTGGTTCATTCGGTCGGTAATGAGTAGCGTTGGATTTGCCTTATCCCGTGTATCCACTAAAACGCCATGACAAGTATTGAATTTTTCATCAGCATAGGCACCATCTGAACTTTTACCCCCAAAATGACGAATATATTTTCCGTGGGTATCATACTGTGTAATATAATTTGCACCATACCCATCCGCCACATAAATATCACCATTGGCAGGATTAATAGCCGTTTCTGTGGGTACAAATTGATTGGGCGAATCATAAACGCCCGTCTCTTTTGGATATTCCAACTTCATTATTTCACGCCCTTTCAAATCTGTTTTGATCACTTGGTGACGGGCATTATCACAAATAAATAAAAATTGTTCCGCTCCTTCGTTGGCAATCGTAAGGCCGTGGGCTCCCGTGTAGGTAGTTCCCCAAGTTTCCAACAAATTGCCCGATTTATCGTAAATAATGACGTTATTTTTGGTTTCGTTGGTACACATAATTAACCGTCCTTTGGCATCTTCCACCATTTCGTGACAATCATTTACAGGGTTTTTACCAGCATCCAATATGCCCCAGCCTGCTTTTACACGGTATTTATGAGCATTATGACCGATTATAACGTCTTCCATTTTTTGATTTTTGGCTAAAAGATTATGCGATAAAAGTCCTGCTCCAACGGCTAACCCGCTGGTTTTCAGAAAATTTCTTCTCGAATTATATGGGTTCATGATTAATTAGTTAAGTATTCTCTGAAAATTAAGATATAGCCGATTATAGACAATAAATTGGCATTTCACCGTTCTCAATGAAGGGTTTTTACAAAATTTTCAAGGATGGTAAAATTTCTTTATCCATATTCAAAACCGTAAAATTTTGTTATCTTCAAAAGAAAATATCCATTAGCAATATACTCATATTTCAAATAAATTAATGCAAGGAATTATGGGGTAAAACTAAAAACTCCCCGATGAACTAATCGGAGACTTTTGTGTAGTTATTAATCATTAACCGAATTACAATATATTACGCATCCAGTTCACTTTGTCATAATGTTCTAAAAGCGGTGTTACGCCTGCGAACCAGCATTATCATAATTATTCTCCTCTACAAATTGTCAAATCATAAGGTAAGATTTATCAATTCAGAAAAATTCGAGGGTTTCGAAAAGATTTTGAAATACTTTCAGGAAAAGAGTCAAAAAATTCGTTTTTATTCGATAAATTAAGAACTTTGAAAAAATTAATATTCTCACAAAAATGACTACCTATACTCGCACTTATCCACTGTTTTTCTCCTTATTGCTATCTTACAGTTTTGCGCACGCCCAAACTTTTGGAAACGAGTGGATAAAGCAGAATCAGCAATATTTTAAGTTCAAAATCACGCAGAAAGGAATTTATCAAATTCCCTTCATTAACCTAAAAACAGCAGGCTTTCCAACGAATATCAATCCAGAAAAAATACAAGTATTTAGGCGTGGACAAGAACAAGCCATTTTTATCAAAAGTGGCGAAGATAAAATATTCAATGAAACCGATTTTATAGAGTTTTATGCCGAAGGGAATAATGGACAATTAGATTCTTTGCTTTACGCCCCTACCCTATCCCAACCTCATCAATACTACAGTTTATACTCGGATACAGCTTCGTATTTTTTAACGTATCATATTGATGATCAGACAGGTAAACGAATAAAAATATCCAAAAAAGAAAATACTCAAAACCTCAAACCAGCGCTTTTTCATTGGGAAGAAAACCTGCAATTATTCACTTCATCCTACGCCGAAGGACAACCAAATCCTATCGGGGTGGCATTACATTCAGGCGTTTTAGATAGTAATTATGGCGATGGAAAAGGCTGGACGGGCGAAGTTCAAGACAAAAATATATTTGCAAATTTTGACTTTAATCTTAGAAATTCAATAAAATCAGTTACTCAAAAACCGCAGATTGAACTGCTTTTTACGGGTCGTTCATCAGGAGGGCATTTGATTGAAACTTGGCTTAGGAATGCCCCAAATCAACGGATTTTGGATACTACTATTTTGGAAAATTATTACACCAAGAAAATCAAAAAAATAGTAAATTTCCAAGACATTGCCGATAACACCTTACGAATTTCAACTCGCTCAATTGGTTCCCAGGCTGACCAATATTCAGTATCTTATATCAAACTAATTTATCCTCAAAGTTTTGATATGCAAGGTGTTTCTGAGAAAGTTTTCACGTGGCCAAAAAATGAAAGGCAAGACCGATTTATCAGTATTCCAAACGCTCCCGAAGGCGTACAATTGTACGATATTTCGGATAAAAACAACGTACAAAAAATTGAATTTACTAACAACGGAACGGCTATCGAAAGCATCGTTTCGGGACAACAAATTTTAGCGACTAATCAAGTAAAAAAGGTTATTCAAATTGAGCCAATTAGCTTTAGAAATGTGGTAACTACAAAAGCTAATTACCTGATTATCAACCATAAATCTTTATCAAAATATATAAAAGCGTATGCAACTTACAGAGCATCTGCTATGGGAGGAAAATACGACACGCTTTCAGTAGATGTAGATTTACTCTATAATTTATTTACCTATGGAGATAAAAACCCTTTGGCAATCAAGCGATTTCTGAGCCAAATATTGCAACATAATAAACCCGAATTTGTTTTCTTAATTGGCAATGCAAATTATCCACAAAGAGCCAGAAAAAGCCTAACGGATTATCAAATTGACTTAGTTCCTACGTGGGGTTATCCCGGTGGAGACATCCCTTTTACCATGGGATTGAACGGAACAGATGCCAACTTTTCAAGCCTTGCGATTGGTCGATTGGCAACTGATAATCCAGAAACAGTTTTGAACTATTTGAATAAAGTAAAAGAGCATGAAGCGAATCCAATGGATGCACTTTGGCGAAAAAATGCCTTAAAAATGTCGGGCGGTAGAAGCATTAGTGAGCTCACTTCTTTACGACAGTATACCGAAGAATTTAAAGCGGTTTGCGAGCAAGGTTTATTGGGCCAAAAAGTAGATTTATTATCCAAAAAAACCGATAATCCCGTTGAATTTATTAACGTTACCGAGCGTGTAAATCAAGGCCTTGGAATGATTATGATGTTTGGGCATTCCGCTCCAGGCCAAACCGACATGGACATTGGCTATTGCTCTAATGACCTTTTGGGTTATCAAAACAAAGGAAAATATCCCTTCGTGATGGTAAACGGCTGTGATGCGGGTGACCTTTTTAGTACTCGAAATTCCTTCGGAACAGATTGGGTAAATACGCCAAATCGTGGGGCAATTTTATTTTTGGCTCATTCAAATTTGGGTTATCCTTTTGCCTTAAAAACGTATTCCGACGAAATTTATAATACACAATTTACCGATTCATTATGGGCGGATAAACCTTTCGGAACTATCATGCGTGAGAGTATAAATCGGCATTTAAAGAAGTTCCCAGACAATTTTTATGTGCTTGGAAATGCTCAACAATTCACCTTGCAAGGCGACCCAGCAGTAGCGCTTTTCCCAACTCAAAAACCTGATTATGAAGTAAATAATACGTCTATTTTCTTGCAAAATATTGATAAAAATAATCCGTTAAATGCCAATGCAGATTCTATAAAAATTGGTATAATTGTCAGCAATTTGGGCAGAGTTTCTGCTAAAAAATTGAGCATCAGTTTAAAACGAATGTACGCTAATGGAACGGTAGATGATTTTGGAAAAATGCTTTTCAACCCCATTAATTATCAAGATACTTTATACTTTAATATCAGAAATGACAAAAACCTAAGCATTGGAAATAATCGTTTTGAAATCAACTTAGACTCTGATAATCAAATACTTGAATCCAGAAAAAACAATAATTCAGTGGTGTATGAATATAACTTTCCGAGTGCAAATATCAGCATTTTATCGCCCCTTGAATTCTCTATTGTCAATCAAAAAGAAGTAAATTTCACTTTACAAATTCCTTTAATTTACAATAAATCAGTCGTTACAATTGAGTTGGATTCTTCCAAGAACTATAATTCAACTTTCAAAAAAACTTTCTCTGGAACGGCTTCATTTCTATTGAATTGGCGAACAAATTTATTGGATAAAGACAGCACGGTTTATTACGTCAGAACGAAAATATTTAGTCAAAAAGATTGGGTGGAAAGTTCGTTTATCTACCTCAAAAATGGCACGGAAGGATTCGCTCAAAATAGCTTTGCTCAATTAGAAAAAACGACTACTGACAATCAAATTATTTTGGACGGAACAAACTGGAAATTTCCCCAATCAATGATAAAAATATCCGCAAAAGTGTATGGCTGGAATAGTGGCGTATCTCGCCCCTATCGTTCAAATTTCGTAATTCTGAATGATAAATTATTGTTGAGCGATGGCGTTTGTTATCCTTGGCAAAACTTCAATGCGGTTGCATTCAATCATGCTTTGAGACCTTTTTCAGTTTTACCAAGATTAGTCTGTGGATATACGCCTTATTCCATCAATTACCTTTCTCCCGAACCAACCGATACCGATATTAATGATTATTTCTCCGCAATTCCTTGGGGAAATTATGTCATGATTTGGAATTCTGGATTGATAGACTACTCAAAATTAACGACTAAAAATTTACAACAATTTGCAGAAATTGGTGTGGATGTCTCTAAAATTCAACGACTTACAGCGGGTTCACCCTTCTTTACGATTGGTAGGAAAGGAGCAAAAAAGGCAAGTTTAGAACTTTTCCCAAACTTTGATGGAAACCCCGAAACCGAGATATTGAGCCTTGATAATTTTGAAATTAAAGACCGATTTAACGAAGGAACAATCACTTCTCCCTTGATTGGGCCTACCTCAGAGTGGAATGATATATTTATAAAAATCGAACAAAATGACCCAAAAAATCAATCATTTTTGTATGATATTATCGGCGTAAATTTTCAAGGGAATGAAACTTATTTACAACAAAATATACAATCTAATCAATTGAAAATCAATTCAATAGATGCTAAAAAATGCCCATTTATTAAATTAAAATTACAGCTAAAAACCAACGATTTTTTCGGAAAAGCACCTCAATTAAAATCATGGATGGTTACGTATAAGGGCGTGCCCGAAGGCGTTGTGGATGCGTCTCAGTCTTCAAAAATTACGGATAAACAAGAATATGAAGACTTTACAGCAGCTATTTGGTTTAAAAATATTTCTGAACAGAACTTCCAAGATTCTATCACGGTCAGGCAAATTCTGACGAATCGTTC
>NZ_CBABQS010000005.1:0-106166 GCF_964672035.1 Arcicella sp. | reverse complement strand
TTTGTAATAAACTTGTTCATCGTATTTTTGCTTGCGTTAAACGAAAAGAATGTTATGTCGAAAACTATATCACAACCAATAGTTTTTGAAAAGTAATTTGTACTTTTTTAATACTTTTTCCTTGTTTTTACCATAGAAATCGTCTCAGTGTCAATCCGTAGAATCCTTATTATCCGTGGTCTAATTTATTATACTTACATGGCAGCTTTATGCCGTCTTAATTTTGAACGATGAAAACAATCTTTTTTTCTGCTATTTTACTTATGACAACATCATCATTATTAGCCCAAAAGTTTGATATTGAAGGACATCGAGGCTGCCGTGGATTGATGCCAGAAAATACGATTCCCGCCTTCAAAAAAGCGCTTGATTTGGGGATAATTACTTTAGAATTAGATGTTTGTATTTCAAAAGATGGTCAAGTGGTAGTCTCGCACGAACCGTACATGAATGCACTTTTCTGCTCAAAACCCGATGGTTCGCCCGTGACGAAGGCCGATGAAAAGGTATTGAATTTATATACAATGCCTTACAGCGAAATCAAGAAATATGATTCAGGAAGTAGAGGAAATATTCTCTTTCCAGAACAACAAAAATTGGCTACATTCAAACCTCTTTTGCGTGATATGTTGAAGGCTTGCGAGAAGTATATCAAACTCAATAATCTGCCAAAAGTTCAGTATAATATTGAGGTAAAATCAGAAGAGAAAGAGTACGGTATTTCACAACCAAAAACGGTAAAAGAATTCTCGGATTTGGTCTATCAAGAAATCATTAGACAAGTATCTCCTGAAAGAGTGATTTTGCAAAGTTTTGATTTTAATGTGCTAAAATACTGGCACTTACAGTTTGAAAATGGTATGTATAAAAAGGTGAGATTGTCGGCATTGGTGGAAGATGAAATGGTTGACCCAAGTTTGGAAAAGTTGGGGTTTAATCCCGATATTTTTAGTCCGTATTACAAACATTTGATAAAAAGAAGGGTGGACATGTGCCATGATAAAGGCATAAAAGTAGTGCCGTGGACGGTAAATGAAGTGGTGAATATGAAGGAAATAATAGCCTTAGGCGTTGATGGATTAATAACTGATTACCCAAATCGTTTCTTTGAGATGAAAGATTAATTTTCATGCAAATTCGCAGAGGTGCAAAGTTTTCATTGTGCTACTCTCTATTTTTAATTAAGAACCTTGGCATTTTGCGCACTTTGCGTAATTAACGATATGGAAGAAGTTTCTGATTATACTATTATTTATAGTCGCCCAACCAACCATTTTTTACCCTTGTTAGGTGGTTTGGGAACGGCTTTATACATGATTTTTTTCTTGATTTGGTCGGAATATTTATTAGGATTTTTGTTTCTTGGCTTGTCTATTTTTTTGGTTTTTAGGTATTTGGAAACTTCCAAAGCACAACCTAAATTAATTATTGGGAATGATGGTATTCAGATTTGTGGACAACCTTTTGTTTCGTGGGCAATGGTACATGGCTTGCAGATTCGTCCAGATATTAAAGAAAATGAATATTCTGAAACCTTCGTTTTTACCAATAACGGACGAATTCAAGAGATTTCGATTGCAAGATTAGTTATTACTTCTTGGCAATTGGAACAGTTCTTGGAAATTTATCAGGAGCGATTTAGGACAAACCAGATTGGAAATAATGAACCGTAAAGAAGTTGGAATGTGGAAGTTATCAAACGTTCTACATTTTTTACGAGTTAATAAACTTAGTTTAAACCACCATCAATCCATTTTTTGATGGTCAGCACTTCGCAATCCGTTAAAGGCATTCCTTTGGGCATTCGTGGTGGATTTCCGCCAAACGGAATGATTTGGTCATAGAGTTCGCCACTATTTGCCCAAAATTGAAGGTCACTCAAATCTTCCAATTTTACACCGCCAGAATGGCTTTTATTGCTATGGCAACTATTGCAGTTTTTATCAATAATTGCTTCAACATCCTCTTGGTAAGTGATTTTTAAAGTTGTTTCAGCCTTGCATTGTGGCGTAACATCCTGTTTTGAATTTGTACAGGCAAAAGAAAAAGTCAATAAAAAGAAACAGGATATTTTTTTCATGTTGATTGTGTTAATTTGAAATAGTAAAACACAGAAAAGCCAAGACCACAAGTCTCAGCTTTTGCTTTATTACACCAATATGAAAATCCGTTTGGACTTTCTCCCTGCCGAAACAAGGAGACAATCATCTAATACGGTTTTATTGTAATCCATTCGTGTTGTTTTTTGTCGTAAGCCAAATGTTCATCGGGCCATTCTATATATTGTTTCATGGAAATTTGTTTGTCTAAATTGCCATTTTTAATGAGTTCTTGGAATAAATATTGCCCTCGCTCTTTCACAATTTCTTCGGCTAAATGAGGTGTGTTTGCTACTTCTTCAAAATCAGTGGGCATTAATGAATTTTCTTTTAATTTAAACTTACCCAAAACTCCTCTTCTCAATGTTGGACTGCCGCCCACGGGACGAATCAAGAAAAAATAATTCCATCCATCTTCGGCTTGATAATAGTTTTGGAGGTTAAACGATGAAAGACTTTTGGTATAGAAACCTCTAAATTGAGGCTCAAATTTTGTTTTGTTGGTTGCTTGTGGTGCAGGAATATATAAGTAGGTAACAATGTTTGTTAATAGGCTATCTTGTTGATTTTTAGAAAAATAACTATCAACTTGTTGTTTTTTTGACTGACAAGAAAAGAGGAAAATGGGAAAGAGTAATCCAAGCACTAAATTTTTCATATTGGTAATTTTAAAGGGTATTGGTTTTAGGTATAAGGTTTTAGTTTGAAAATTCTCGAATACTAAAGCCTTATACCTAATCCCTAAAACCTGATTTATTTCACATAAACAATCGTTTGTGGACTAAATTCTGACCAACCCGTTGTCCAGTCTGTATCTTTGAAAGCTCCTACATAATCTGTTTTGTCAAAGAATGTTGGTAACGTTGAAGGTAAAGCTGCGTTCAACATATCCGTTGCTGCGGCAGTCAAAATGAACGTTGGTCTTCCAGTTGCCCAGATATTGTCATTCAATCCAGACGTTTTACGATTATTCAAAATCTTATTTCCATTCAAACCTTTGAACCAATCCGTTGGCTTTTTCGTACCAATCAAAATGGCCGTAGCAGCAGTATTGGCTTCATTATCACGCACTGGCGTTCCTCTTGGGGTATAAGAAATGGTACCGCCAGTTCCCCAGAAGTTATCACCCCAAGCATCAACACCTGCTAAAACAACATTCTGTAAATCAATATCACCTTTATCAGCGTTTGCATTAGCTGAACCTAACTGACTATCCACATAAATTCCCCAAGGATAACCCGTGATGAAAGTATTATAAATCTTCTGCTTGTTATTTCTTCTTAATTGCGCTCCGTGTTGAAATTGCGTGCTGATGGCAGTTTCTCTGGCACCTTTCGCTCCAATAATTGACATATTTGCGAAAATAGCCGAAGTAAAAGGAGTCAATGCCGACCCTTGAGCGTTATTATCACACTCAAAACCATTTGAACCAGATTGATCCGCTTGCGTTGTTCCACGAATACCGATTCCGTATTGAACGTATCCAGAGAATCCATTGTCCGTATCAAAATCATCATCCAAACCTTTGTAAGCAATTAAATGCTTACAGTTTACATTTCCACCGAACCATTCAAAAGAGTCATCCAAACCAAAAGATGCTTGAAGATAATCAACTACGGTTGCCGAACCCACTGAACCAAATGTAAATGAATTTACTTCTTGGTTTGGATTAATTGGAATACCAGCAAACTCAACACGTACGTATTTGTATGAACCCGAATTATCGGCTACATCTGTTCCTCCGTGGAACGCTCCGTATCCACCTTCTAATTCACGGTCAGTTTCTGCCAAGTTGTTGGGTGCTTGTCCACAAATTACTAAACCGCCCCAGTCTCCTGCTTCACGCTCCCCAATGGCTCTTTCTGAAGTCATCACGATTGGGTTTGTTGCCGTTCCGTTGGCAATAATTTGACTTCCTCTTTGTACAATCAAAGTACCTTTTGAAGCTCTATTACCAATGATTAATGTACCTGCTTCAATCGTCAAGATTGTTTTTTTGGTAATTGTTCCTTTCACCGCTTCTTCACCTACACGCACAAAACCTACTAATTTGTAGATTTTATCGGCTGTCCAAGTAATATTACCTGCCGCAAGACTTCCCGCTGGAATCGTTACGATGGTTTTTGGTGGAACGGCTGAAATCGTTACTGGAATCGTAGTTAAAGTTGAAGTTTGATTACTATTATCAACTACTTGAATCGTAAAATTAACCACCGAACCCGTTGCTAAATTTTCAATTACGTATTCTTTTGAATATGTCAACGTTGTTTGTCCCGTGCCAGTAATGGCATCAAATGGCGCACCATTTTTCAACACATTTACCTGTTTGATACCGCCAGGTGCATTGATTGTAGCAGCGATTTGTACTTTCGTTCCTGCAGTTCCTGCCAATGTTCCAGAAGTTACTACGGTTGGAGCTGGTTGGATTACGTCGTCTTTCTTACAAGCATTGAACATCAATGTCATTGAAAGTAATAATGCGATTGCTTTGGTAGCTTTCATTTTAAATTTAGATTACGGTTTTAATAATTTTTATTTATTTTCTTTGAAATGTGTACACAATACCTAATGAATAAACACTACCAGGTCTGTAGGATTGAATGGTTTGGTCTTTATCCGCATCGTAACTTTTATCTTGATTTCCGTCTTGTAAAATCAATGCTTTTTGATTTAAAATATCCGTGATACCGCCTTTTATGATTACGTTTTTAGTAATTGCTTTCGAGAAAGTTATATCTACTACATTACGTGGCATTTCGTACCAATCTGGATATAATGCGCCAAAATTGTTTCCTACGGCATAAATACGCTTCCCAATTACGTTATACAAAAGGTTGACTTGAAGTTTTGATTTTTGATTATTGTAGTTCAACCCTGTATTAATCACGTAAGGCGATTGTCCTTGTAAAGGGCGATTATCTGACTGAGTGGCTGCAATATCTGGACTGAGCTTTACTCGGCTATAAATTAAAGTAGCATTAAACAATAGGCTCATATTTTTCAATAATGAGTAATTCGATATGGCTTCCAACGATTTACGAACTTCCAATTCAACCCCCGCACTATACGCAGATTGCGCATTGGCAAACGAAACTACAGGATTGGAAGAACTCGTGAAAACTACCTCGATTGGCGTGGTGAAATCCTTGTAAAAAGCCGCAATACTCACAATTTCCGAAGGCGTTGGGTAGAATTCATAACGCAAATCGAAATTACTAACATTGGCATTTTTCAAGCCAGGATTTCCCGTTACCGTTCTGTTCAATACAAAATCATAAAAAGTAAAAGGAGCAATTTCACGGAATTCAGGACGGTTTAAAGTTTTGCCATAAGCCAATCTCAATAAAGATTTTTCCGAGAAATTATACGTCATATTCACCGAAGGAAGAACACTTGTTACATCTAACACGGGATTGACAGGTTGTCCATCACGGTTATCATAACCATTTAATTTCTGTACGTTATTCTCAATTCTGACGCCAGCAATCACATTGAATTTCTTCGAAAATGAATAATTGCCCGAAGCATAAAAGGCCATTAAGTTATTATTAGCCGTATAAGCATCACTTTTATTGGTCTGTTCATCGATTTTTACGCCGTTGGTAGTATTGATATTTTGGGCTGAAAAAATCTGGTCAATCGGTAACGCACCCACGTTGAATTGTGAACTACTTGACTGAACATATCCTAAATTTCGGGCGTTGAAAGTACGATCTTTCTTTTCGTAATAAACGCCCGCTTTCAATTCTAACTCTTGATTTTTATCTTCAGTAGTTCCTTTTTTCAATAGTAATTTTTGAACTATGTTCACACCTCCCGTGATGGCTTTTTCATCCAATATAATGTTTGTTCTACCTAAATTGAAAGTCTGTACGGCTCCTTGTGGTACTAATAAAGTGCCATCCGAATTGTATTTAAAGCGCTTGTAGTCAGGCAATTGATTGTATGATTGATTGTATCCAGCCACCCAATCAACTTTGGTTTTTCCTTCGTTAAAATTATGTCTTCCTAATAATTGACCGGTATAAATACCACGATAATTTTGGTTGAAAGATTCAATTTTCCACGTTGCACCGTTCTCAAAACCATTACGCTCGATGAATTGAAGATTACTTAACTGATTGTATAAATTCTTGAATTCAATGGTGTGATTATCGTTCAATCTCACCGCCCAGTTATGTAAAATTCCGACTCTGATGGCGTTGGTATATTGTTGGTCATTGAAAACCGAAATTTCATCGGCTTTGCCCGTACTTTCGATGGTCGAGTAACCGTAGTCATTCTGAACTTTCGTGAAATTAGTACGAGTATTTGAGTAATTAATGGCCGTTACATTACCGATTCTCACATTACCAATATCCTTTTTGAAAGCACCCGTAATGGCAAGACGTTGGTCAGGAATGGCCGTTGATTGTACAGGAGTCCATGAATTTTTTAAGGATTGACCCACCTGTTGCAAACGTTGAGGATTGGTCAAGGCAATGTTTTTCAATTCGTCAGTCGATGGGAAATATTTTGGTAAATCACTAAAACCGTCATTAAAACCTGTCCAAGCATTTTTGCCTGATTGTGGAGAAAAGAAATCTTTGCCCGTAGTACCATCACGGAAGGAAGTTCCATAATCAACCGTCAAGCTATTTTGTTCTGGAATGGACTTGGTAAAGATTTTCACCACGCCACCCGCAAACTCGCCAGGCAATTCAGCCGCAGGAGATTTATAGATTAAAATGCGGTCAATTTGATTAGAAGGGATAATATCGAATGAAAAAGAACGAATATCTGACTCCATACTTGGGGTAAACGTATTGTTCAACATTACCGTATTATAACGTTCATTCAGTCCTCGAATATTGATAAATCTATCGCCAAAAATGGTTACGCCAGGCACTCTTTTTACTACTTCAGCGGCGGTACGGTCGAGGGTTTTGCTGATTTGAGCGGAAGAAATACCACTCACAATTTGCTGAGAAGCCTTGATCTCAGAAATAACGGAGACTTCGGTATTGGTTAATTTCTGACCAATTACCTTTACCTCGTTGAGTGTAGATCCTTCCTCTTCTAAAAAAGTGTTAATTTCTGTTACTTGATCAGCAACCACTTTTAAACCTTCGATGTACTTAAATTTATACCCGACAAACGTGATTTTGATTTTATAATTTCCTGCTGGAATACGACTCATTGAGAAAAACCCATTAACATCAGCCGAAGTGCCTTTGCCCATTGCCTCGATAAAAATCGTTGCACCAACTAAGTCTTCTTTGGTTTTTGCGTCTTTAATTGTTCCTCTGATGGTTCCCTCTTGGGCAAACGTAAATGAAATGGAAGCGATTAGAATTAAGCTTACATTGAAAAATTTTTGCATTATCATATTGGTTTTTTAATGTTGCAAAATTAGTTCGGTAGTATAACCTGAATGTTACGAGTGGATTATCATTAGGTTATCGTTATGTTACGAAATTGTTAAGAGATTGGAGTTTTGTATAGGTGTGAAGCTTGAAAATCTGAACTATTTCATTTTAAAAAAAAACTCTCAAGCGTTTAAACGCTTGGGAGGGTTAAAGTTGTAGGGACGGATAGATAAAATTATTAGGAGTGCGAAGCGTTAATTTTCTCTTTTACTTTATAACCATTGATGCCAAAATAAAGCACGAAGAAAAAACAAACGAAAGGCACATAATAACCTTTTTGAATATCATCGCCGTAAAAGTCGATAATCCAGCCCATGAGATAGGGGAAAAATGCGCCCCCAACAATGCCCATTACAATTAAAGATGCACCTGATTTGGTGTCGGCTCCCAAATTTTTAATACCTAAAGAGAAAATCGTTGGAAACATGATTGACATAAAAAATCCCAATCCGCCCAAGGCATATACTACAAATTTTCCTTCTAACGTAATGGAGAAAATACTCAAAATAATACAGATTGCCGAGTAGATGGCTAATAGTCTTTGAGGTTTCATAAAACGCATAAAAAAAGTTCCCGCAAATCTGCCAATCATGAATAAAAGTCCATAAATTCCTAAATAATAACCAGCCGTTTTTTCATCAATTCCACCGCCTTTTATCGCTACTCGGATAAAAAAACTCGTTACACATACTTGTGCTCCGACATAAAAGAATTGTGCAACGATTGCCCAACTCAAATGGCGATATTGAAATACCTTCAAAAAACTACCTAAAGATACTTTTTTCTCGTCGGCATCGTCTTTGATTTCTGGAAATTTTACGAAATAAAACGCTACTGTAACCAACAGAAGGCATATTCCTAAAATGAAATAGGGCGATTTTACGGAGGCAGCCTCGTTGGTAAGATAGGTTATTTTATCAATTTCGGGCATGGCTGCCAACTGGTCTTTTGTATATTCTTTGCCCGATAGTATAAAAATACTCCCAACAATTGGGGCAAGAAAAGTGGCAAGTCCGTTGAAAGATTGCGCAAGATTTAAGCGGGCAGAAGAAGTTTCGGGCTTACCCAAAATAGTAGCGTACGGATTGGCGGCAGTTTCCAGAATGGTAAGTCCACAACCAAGCACAAAAAGACCGCCTAAAAATAAACCATATTCTCTCGAATCGGCCGCTGGAATAAACATAAAAACACCCAACGCAAATATCAAAAGTCCTACGATAATACCCGTTTTATAACCCCATTTTTTTAGAATTATTCCCGCAGGAATTCCCATAATGAAGTAGGCAAAAAATACCGCTACATCTACCAAAGATGACTGTCGATTGGTCAATTGCAAAGCTTTACGGAGGTGCGGAATCAAAATTCCATCCAGATTATGAGCAAATCCCCAAAGGAAAAATAAGGTGGTCACTAAGATAAAAGCCACTAAATATTTCTTGTCCGAGTTTGAATGCTCGGTGGAAATAGTGGATGTGGAGGGAGTTGTGGGTAAAGCCATGTTGGGGTTTTATGGATATTTAAAATCGAAATTTTGCCTAAATTACTTGAAAATTTCCGCTTATAAAACGTTAAAATTAAACTAATTAAAGCAAATGCGTTATTAAAAATACTCATTCGTCTTTTAATTATTTCTAAATGGCAATTTTTGCTATTATTACCATTTTTGGAGACGCTAAACCATAAAAATCCGTTAATTTTACGTCAAAAATTCCATCAATTTATAATCCATGAATCAACTCCCAAACACAGTAAAACAGGTATTTATTGAAAATTTTAGCCAAGAACCAATGCTCGTTCGCTCACCCGGAAGAGTTAATCTAATTGGCGAACACACGGATTATAACGGTGGTTTTGTACTTCCTGCTGCCACCGACAAAGCAGCTTACCTCGCCATTTATGCTTCCGATTCTGAAAAAGGCACGTGGATTTCCATTGATATGAACGAAAAGGTGGAAGTGGATTTTAAGGTAATTGCTGAGATGCCCAATCATCGTTGGGCTAATTATATTTTGGGTATTATTGAACAATTTCAAAAACGTGGCATCAAAGTTCAGCCTTTCAATTGTGTGATGGCGGGCGATGTTCCCATTGGTTCTGGCATGTCATCTTCGGCAGCTTTGGAAAGTGCGGTGAGTTTTGCTATCAATGAAATGAATCAAGTTGGACTTGACAAAAGGCAATTGGCAAAATTAGCACAACAAGCTGAAAATGAGTTTATTGGTGTAAATTGTGGCATCATGGATATGTTTGCCAGCATCCACGGGAAAGAAAATAATGTGATGCGTTTGGACTGCGAAACGCTCGAATTTCAATATTTCCCCTTGAATTTAGGCGACCATAAAATTGTGCTTTTTGATACGGGCGTAAAACATAATTTGGTAGAATCTGAATATAATCTTCGTCGCCAACAGTGCGAAGAAGGCTTGGCTTTCTTTAGAAAAAATTTCGACGAATCGGTCAAAAATCTTAGTCAAGTTCCGTTGGCTTGGTTGCAATCGAGCAAAAGCCAATTGAATTCGGTGGTTTATAATCGTTGTCAATATGTGATTGAAGAAAATCAACGAATTTTATCGGCTTGTGAAGATTTGCAAGCGGGTAATTTGGCAGATTTTGGGATAAAAATGACGGCAACGCACGAAGGATTACGGAACTTATACGAAGTAAGTTGTCCAGAATTAGACTTTTTGGTCGATGCCGTTTGGCACGAAACATCCGTTTTAGGGTCGAGAATGATGGGCGGAGGGTTTGGTGGTTGCACCATCAACCTTATTAAATCCGATGTAATTGATGAGTTATACAGCAGATTATCAGTTAGTTATAAACAAAAAACCGGTATTGAGTTAAAAATGTACAGCGTAGTAACGGCAAATGGAACTTCGTTAATTGATAGTTAATAATTGAGAATGGACAATTGATAATTAGTAATAGTTTTGAACTAAATATAATCTCAAAAATTATCCACTGTCCATTCCCCATTATCAATTTTCCATTATCAATTGTTCATTATCAATTGTCCATTACCAATTGTCCATTATCAATTATCCATTATCAATTAAACACATGACTTTCGATTTTAACGAACATTCACATATAAGACAAAATCCATTAACGGGCGACTGGATAATGGTTTCTCCTCATCGTACAAAACGTCCGTGGCAAGGAAAAACCGAGGATATTGTTACCGATTCTCGCCCAGAATACGACCCAACTTGCTATTTATGTGCGGGAAATCCACGCATGAATGGAGAGATAAATCCTAAGTATTCAGCTACTTACGTTTTTCAAAATGACTTTGCGGCTTTGCAAACTGACGTTCCCGCAGGAGAAATCAAAAAAGATAATTTATTGATAGCCGAAAGCGTGAAAGGGGAGTGCCGAGTGATTTGTTTTTCGCCTCGCCACGATTTGACTTTGGCAGAAATGGAAACCGCCGATATCCGCCAAGTGGTAGATACTTGGATTGCCGAATTTGAAGATTTTCGTACGCAAAAAGGCATAAATTATGTGCAAATTTTTGAAAATAAAGGGGAAATAATGGGCTGTTCAAATCCACATCCACACGGACAAATTTGGGCATCGAGCAATATTCCCGTAGAAATTCAGAAAGAAACACAACACCAAAAAGCCTATTTTGAAGTACAACAGAAAACACTTTTGGAAGATTATTGGCAATTAGAAGTTTCTGAAAATCAGCGAGTTGTCGTAGAGAATGATTCCTTTTTGGTAGTCGTTCCTTTCTGGGCAACTTGGCCATTCGAGACGCTTTTGATTCCTAAACGACCAATGGCGTACATCGCTGAAATGAATGAAAAAGAAAAAGATGATTTAGCGGATATTACTCGCAGATTGACTACTCGTTATGACAATCTTTTCAAAACCTCTTTTCCCTATTCTGCGGGAATTCACCAAGCACCCACGCAAGCTACTGACTTGGAAAGTTGGCATTGGCATATTCATTTTTATCCGCCACTATTACGTTCAGCAACGGTCAAAAAATTTATGGTTGGCTATGAATTATTGGCAAATCCACAGCGGGATATTACGCCCGAAAGAGCAGCTGAACAATTGAGAAATTTGAGTGAAGTTCATTATAAAAAAGCGTAAAATTAGACAGTTGGCAGTTGGAAATATTCTGATTTGGAGGAACTTCTCGAAAGTTTAAAACTTTCGAGAAGTTGAACGGCAAATGATAATATTTTATTAATTGGATGCTGCCTTAATGGTTGAGGAATTTTAACTAATCATCTATTCTAATTTTTCATTCTTATTAGTTATATTACCTTGTTACATAACTTTTTGGATTGCTGACTGTAGTTTATTTTTCGGATAAGTCGACTATTATATTCGACAATTCGGTTTGAGGTGATTTTTACTTGATGGTCGAGAAATATTCACTAATTATCTATTCTAATTTTTTCATCCATTTTAATTGTTTTGCTTTGTTGCATAAATTTTTAGCATTTATCATCAAGTATAACAATTTAATAATATGAAAACATTAATCAAATGTAGCGTATCCCCAAATAGTACAAATTTCCTACAAAATCTTGGCGTAAATTTGCTTTATTTTACTTCAAAGCAAACGATCATGCTCAAAAATCTATTTTTAATATTTTTTATTTCGATAAATATTTCGCTCGCTCAAACGCCTTCAAATGTTGGTGGAAAAGTGTCTGGCAAAGTCATGGATGCCTCAAATAATCAGGCCTTATCTTTTGCTTCGGTTACCGTTTTTAAATCCCAAAATTCAAAAGACTCCCTTATTGGAGGCGTAAATATTACAGAATCAGGGGAGTTTAGTATCAGCAATTTACCCACAGGAAATCTTATTTTAAAAGTTTCATTTGTAGGGTATCAGTCTGTTAGTCAAGCAATTGTATTGACTGATAAAGGCCTTGATGTGGGTATTATTAAAGTAAATCCCGATGCGAAAATGTTGCAAGAGGTACAAGTGAAAGGCGAGAAAGATCAAGTTTCTTTCGGAATGGACAAACGAGTTTTCAACGTTGCCAAAAGCCTTACTTCCATCGGTGGAACCGCAGAATCGTTGTTGAGAAGTGTGCCTTCTATCAACATTGATGAAAGTGGAAATGCCAGTTTGCGCAACATGGCCACGACAATTTATATCAACGGGAAACCTACCCAATTGACTTTAGCCCAAATTCCAGCCAATCAAATTGAGTCGGTTGAAGTAATTTCAAACCCATCCGCTCGCTACGATGCCTCAACGTCGGGCGGAATTGTGAATTTGGTTTTAAAGAAAAATAGACAAGCCGGTTTCAATGGTTCGGCGAGTGCTGGTATTGGTAATAATTCAAGATATGACGGTTCTTTAACGCTCGATTATCACGATGGGAAATGGAATTTTACGGGACTTTACAACGTCAATGCTACCCAAAATCCTTTGGATGGTTACGTCAATCGAACCAATTTTTTGAATGGCTCACCCGTTAGTTTTTTTAATCAAAATACCAATACAAATCTTAATAATGTTTTCCAAAATGGGCGATTATTGGTGGATTATTCACCCAATAAATTCAATACATTTTCCGTGGCAGGAACCGTTGTTGGGGGTGCTTTTAATACGATTAGTAATCAACTATACGAGTACAAAAATGCCCAACAAGCCATCACAAGCTACGGTTCACGGAATACAAAACCCGAAAACGCTTTCACCAACGTAGGGCTTGAATTAGATTGGAAACGGACTTTTGCACGCAAAGGACGTGAATTGAGCCTAACAACTTCCTTCACTCGCAACAATGTTTCCAACGCTGCTGATTGGCTCACCACTGCTCAAAATGCCGATGGCACAAATCAACAATTTTATCCAGAAAGAGATATCATTTCGGGTCGTCAGATTGGCTCACAATATTTGGGTCAGTTGGATTATGTTCACCCGATTAACGATTCCACAAAATTTGAAATGGGCTTTCGGAGTTATACTTTTGGTCGAGATATTCAGTATTTTTTCAATCAGCTCAACAACGATACCCAAGCGTATAAATTATTGCCGAGCTATTCGCAAGATGCGGAAATTTTAGAAACGGTAAATGCCCTTTATTTTCTGTATAACCACCGCCTAAAACATAATATAACGATGGAAGCGGGGCTTCGAATAGAACAATCCTTCTTGCACGGAACGTCAAGATTTGATAATTCAACGTTTGGGTACGATTATCCAACGGCAAATGGCGATGGCTGGTTTCAAGCATTTTTCCCTTCTTTCTCGTTAAATAAAAAGTTTAGCGAAGATTCAGAATTAGGATTTAGTATAAGTAGAAAAGTGGGCAGACCAGGGTTTAGACAGCTTTTTGTGGGAATTCAGTCCAACGACCGTCAAAATATTACCGTAGGAAATCCAAAAATTCAACCCGAATTTATCAACACTGCCGAATTGAATTATAGCCAAAATATTGGACGTTTAAGTTGGTTAGCTTCGGCGTATTATATCTACGAAGACCATACCATTAAGCCCTTTACGCAACCTTCTGCCACCGACCCTACCATATTGGTTACGTCATTCATTAATGCTAAGGCGGATATCCAGTATGGGATGGATAATACGTTCAAATATACCGCTGGAGCATTTTCTGCCACGGCTAATGTGAATGTTTTTAACTTTATTATTCAAACCACAACCATTCAAAGTGAAATGTGGGTATATCGAGCAAAATTGAATTTGTCGTATCGTTTTCCGGGTAACATTTCTGCCCAAATCAACGTAAATCGGGATAGTAAAACGCCAAGTTTACAAGGATTTAGATTACCCATTCAAGCGGCGGATTTTGCGGTCAGAAAACCATTTATGAACAACCGAGCCAGCATTGTCTTTAGTGTAAATGATGTTTTTAATTCTCGTAAACAAATCAGTACGTTTGAGGAAGATAATGTTTATCAAGCAAGTATGAATCGTCGTGAAGTACGTTTTTATAAATTGACCTTGCAACTTCCTATTGGAAAAGCCAACGCAACTTTCAAGAAAAAAGACCGTAAAATGGAGAAAAGTGATATTGACTTTGGAAATTAACGACGTTATAAAATCGCTATTTTAATAATTTTTGTAATAGGCAGTAAATAATTTGTAATAAGGCGTAAAAAGGATAATAATTTGATTTTTAACAAGTTATGTATTAAGTTTTACGATTACCTTCCACAAATTATTTACGGCCTATTATTTTTTTACCCTTCGATGAACTAATTATATTATATGATGTTATAACATTAAATGTATATACATTAATTAAATTTTAAACATAATTTATCATGAAAAATTCAACTTGGGCAATTGACCCTTCACACTCAGAAATTCAGTTTAAAGTAAAACATTTAGTAATCACAACCGTGACTGGAAATTTTAAGGAATTTAGTGGTTCTTTAGAAAACAGTAAGGATGATTTTGAAGGAGCAAGCATTGCTTTTGAAGCAAAAACTGCATCCATTACAACGAATAGCGAGCAGCGTGACGAACATCTGAAAAGTGCAGATTTTTTTGAGGCTGAACAATTTCCAACGTTATCGTTTCAATCAACATCATTTACTAAAAATGGTGATGAAGAATACAGTTTGACAGGAAATTTAACCTTGAAAGGTGTTACTTTACCGATTGATTTGGAAGTAGAATACAATGGTACTGCCACCGACCCTTGGGGAAATGTGAAAGCAGGATTTGAATTAAAAGGAAAACTAAACCGTAAAGATTTTGGTTTAACTTGGAACGCACCCACAGAAGCAGGTGGCGTATTAGTAAGTGAAGAAGTAAAGTTAATTGCTAACATTCAGTTAGTAAAACAAGCATAAATAGCTCATCTTAAAGACGATGGAAACTACCATAAATACAGCCGTTAAAAAAACATTACATAAAGCAAATTCTCGTGGACAGGCTGACCACGGTTGGTTGAAAACCCGTTTGACATTCTCATTTGCGGGTTATCACGACCCCAATCGAGTACATTTCGGGGTTTTGAGAGTTTTGAATGATGACCAAATTGCGGGAGGAAAGGGCTTTGGAATGCACCCACACGACAACATGGAAATCATCACAATTCCAATGGAAGGCGTGGTTGAACACCGTGATAATCAAGGGAATCACGGAATAATCACCAAAGGAGAAGTGCAAGTAATGTCGGCTGGAACGGGCGTTTATCATTCCGAATTCAATCATTCAAAAGAAGAATTGTTGAAATTGTTTCAGATTTGGTTATTTCCAAACAAAGGAAATGTAGCACCACGTTACGGTCAAATGACGTTTGATTTAACGGCGCAACACAATAATTTTCAGTTGTTAGTTTCACCCATTGAGGCTAATATTCCCAACACTTTGGGCATTCATCAGGATGCTTTTTTCAGCATGGGAAAATTTGAAGCGGGTCAAGATTTTAATTATCAATTGCACCGTGAAGGCAATGGACTGTACATTTTTGTGGTAAACGGACAAGTGCAAACCAGCGGAGAAAATTTAGAATTCCGTGATGGATTGGGCTTAGAAGATGTTTCATCCGTAAATTTCAAAACCCAATCAGGCGTAGAATTATTGTTGATGGAAGTACCAATGGACTGATTTAGAATTGATTATAAAGTAAAAAATCCTGAGAGAATGTTATGTTCTCTCAGGATTTTTGTTTTGAAAGTACTTTGCTGAGCGTTTTCTTATAGCCGTTTTACCGTGTGGTGAATACTCCAAAAAAATCCTTTTGAGCTTACTCAACGTTTAAGAATTTTGTAAAAATTTTTCATAGAAAGCTTTTCTTTTAGCTCTACTTATGGGTATTGCTAACGTCTCATGGCCTTTTAATAAAATTTTGTTATCATCAACAGAAGTTACCTTACTAATATTAATAATAAATTGCCGGTGTATTTGAATAAATTTATCTTCAGGTAATTTCTTTATAATGTCTTTTAAAGCTATTAAATGTAAGAATGACTCATTTTTGATGTGTATCTTGACATAGTCGGAATACGACTCTATGTAATCAATATCCTTAACTAAAAAGCGTGCGATTGATCCTTTATTTTTCAAAACTAACGTTTCACTCGAACCTACTTCTTCATCCAACTTTATGAGTTTAATTACCTTTTCAACTGCTTGAACAAATCGGCTGTAAATAAAAGGCTTTTTTAAATAATCTACTACATTCAGTTCAAATGCTTTTACGGCATAATTTTCATGGGCCGTTGTCACAATGATGTAAGGCACAATAAATAAATCTGAAATAAAATCTACCCCACTTTTACCCGGAAGCATAACATCAACAAAAATTAAATGAATTTTTGTTGTATTGGTGCTAAGGAACGCTTCAGCATTCTCGACCGAATCAAAAACTCCTAATATATTAATCTCATCTCCAAACATTTTACAATCTCTGATGATTGTTTGTTGAGATAGATTATCATCTTCAATTATGATAGTATTCATTGGCTGTATTAGTTACTTATTTTACACATAAACTTATGATATGCAAATAAGACGACTATAAATTTAAGCGTGGTTTTGTTTTGTTGCCAATAATTCCTGCAATTATCGTGCCTGTTTTAATGGCTACGCTCTACAAAGCTGTTGTAAAGCCAAAATAAATACTTTGGCATCAATATTTTATTTATCCGTGCTATTGCAAGTTGTTGAAGGTACTCCGTAAATTTAAGGAATGAATATGGAATGAGAACAAATGGCAAACTTGTCTTTCGGTGAATGTACATAAATTATCGGTGAATGGTAAATAAAGGTAAGCATAAATTAAGTTAAATTTATCCGATTTAGTTTAGCCTACTTACGTGAAGGGCATTTTCGTGTGCATTCGCAGAAAATATTACTATTCATAGATAATCACCAACCGTTTGTCGAGTAAAATTGTTTTGAATACTTTTAATAATTTATTTTGTTTCAGTTAAAACAAGAAAGAGACAAATTTAAAATATAATTGTGCAGGTTATTCTATAGTTAGTATCAAATTTGTTGGGGTATGGTAGGATGTTTCTTCTCTTATCATACCCATTAGTTAATTATAATCCATACGTGAATGAACTAACCACTATTACAAAATATATATAATTTATTTAGATTTTTATCACTTAACATACTGAAATACGATTGACCTGTGGAGGTAAAATTGCAGTTTTATTTTCACAGGCTTCGTTTTCTTATTGTCTATTCTGATTTATTTTATTTTTGGGAACAATTGGACTGATTATACTTCATTCCATCAACAATATGGCTAATCTCGCAGAACAAAATAAATTCTAATCTTAGAAATACCATGTATAATATTATGATTGTTGATGATTCTGTGATGAATCAATTGTTTTTGTCATCAGTGGCTAAATTGATGGGCTGCAATATTTTCATTGCCCAAAATGGAAGAGAAGCAGTAGATAAATCGATGGTTCTTAAATATGATCTGATATTTATGGATTTAGAAATGCCTATACTTAAAGGAGATTTAGCAACCTTTATGATTAGACAAAAAGGGAATATAAATAGCAAAACACCAATAATTCTTCAATCATCGAGCATCATTGAGGATAAATTATTTAAAGATATTAACGGATTTACCGAAGAAATATCTAAGCCTTACGTACTTGGCGAGATAAAAAATGTGATTTTAAAATATACTTCACAAAATAAAAATACTTTATCCATCAATTAATAAGGTTTGATATGAAACGTATAGAACACTGAGTTATTATTCAGTAGGCGTAAAAATTGACCATTCGGTTATTTTTTTGAGGATGTTAATTTGTCTATTCAGAATCATTTCTATGGTGGATACTTTTGCTTCGGTAAAAATATCCTTCAATTTAATCCCTTCTTTATCTTCTCGGGTAAGATATTCCTCAATTTTATGTTCAATATCGGTCATCCCAATCATTTTGAAGGAAGGTTTGATACTGTGTAGCCTAAAATCAATTTCATATTGCGGTATTTTATTGGCATTCGCAATAATTTCCTTAAAATCGCCTAAATAATTATTGCTGAACGTTTCAAAAACGCTCAGGGCAAAACCGTAGTCATTACCATAAAATTGATGCAAAAAATCAGTATCTAATGAATTATAGAACGGAATCTCTTGAGTTGATGAATTAGTATCCACTAAAAAGTATGACGCTATTTTATCGTATAAATCATCAATTGAAAACGGCTTTTTTATAATATCATTCATGCCGTATTTAATGATCTCTCTTTCGATATTTGAGGTCACTACGGCGGTCATAGCAATAATTGTAAAGAGCTGATCTGGAAATAGAACTCTTAGTTGCAAGGCTGTTTCAAAACCATTTATACCGGGCAATTGTAAATCCAACAGTACTAAGTTGTATTTTTTTTGGGAGAATTTTGCTAAAGCATCTTCTCCAGAGGTGGCAATATCAAAGTTGGTTGACCATTTACTCAGCACCTTGGAAAGATACTGGATGTTTAATTCATTGTCTTCAACAACCAAAATATTTACGTTATTGAATGGGTTAGTGAAATTTCTTTTTTTGTTGGTGGTAATAATTCGAGTTTCAAACGTATTTTTTCTAAAAAATAAATCAAACGAAAACGCCGATCCCTTGCCAACGATAGAATGTACTTCTATTGTACTCCCCTTAAAAGCCAATAATTGTTTTACGATATTTAGCCCTAAACCAGTACCAGGCGATTTGTGTTGATTGATGGATGGTAACTGGATGAACTTTTCAAATATTAAATCCTTCACGTTTTCATCAAACCCAATACCCGTATCTTTCACCTTGAAATGAAGTTTAATTTCGTCAGCGTTTTCTTCTATTTGTTCTACTAATAAAGTGATACTTCCCTTTTGCGTGAATTTTTCGGCGTTAGATAATAAATTACCAATAATTTGCTGTAAAATAACCTTGTCACCTAAAATTTCTAAATTTGGTCTGAAGTCAAATTTAATGTTGAATTGGATGTTGTTTTTAGCTAAACTAAAATCAAAAGAGTGAACTATTTCAAGTAAAAGACTCATTAAATTAAACGGCTCTTTCCTCAGTTCAATTAACCCTGATTCTATTTTAGAAATATCCAAGATATCAGATACTAATTTTTGTAAGAATTTGGTTGATGTATCTAAAATTTCTACGTACTCTCTTTGCTCTCTGTTAAGTGGGGTCAGTTTTAGTAAATCTCCCATCCCCAAAATGGCATTGATGGGTGTTCTTAATTCATGGGTCATACTTGCTACAAACAATCTTTCACTTTCTTCGGCTTTTTTTGAAACACGATTTGCCGACCTAAGGGATTGCTCTAATGCTTTTCTTTCCGTAATATCGTAATAAAAACCTGTATAACTTATGATTTTACCGCTGCAATCGACTGATGGAGAAATACTTACTAAAACCCATACTTTTGATTCATTTTTTGTAATAAGTTGAAACTCATGAGCATTTTTTGGGAAAGTTTTAGGGTGATAATTTTTCATCAAATTAGCAAAATAATCCAGACTGTCATCATCATAAAGCAGCCCGTCTCTGACATTCGTTCCTAATAATTCTGCTTCCTCATAACCACCCATTTTGCAAAAAATAGGAGAGACATAGGTAATATTTCCCGCAGCATCTGCGTCTAAAACTCCCAACTGCGTATTTTCAAGAATCCCCCTGTATCGTGCCTCTTTTTCTGTTAATAAATTGAGTAATCTACGGTTCTCCGTTACGTCATTATATAGCCAAAAACACGCATTTTCACCTAAATTAGAGGTAAATTGAAAAAAACTTCGCTCAATAATTTGTCCATTTTTGAGTTCGAATATTTCATCAATAATTTCTATTTTCTCCTGTATGGTTTTAAGGGTTGATTGCATAAAAGCATCAGGTGTCACAAACAAATCTTTTACGGCTTCCGCAGCAGCGGCACAATGTATGCCAATAAAGTCTTCAGGGTTAGCGTCAATTTTGAAAATTTCTATCAATTTTTTATTCACTGACACAATCTTTCTATCGGTATCTTCCAGAATGATACCCAATTTTACGTTTTCAATAATACTCTTCGACCATAAATTGTTTTCGCCAAACTGCTCCAGCAATGCTCTTTTTTTAGTCACATCTTTTGCAATTACCGTAATGAGCATTTCGTCATTAATCATCACGGGGTGAAAATTTAACCTTACCCAGATATATGTATGATTTGCATCCTTGATTGGAAATTCTACGTAAGAGGTCTCCCCATTTTTATGGTCAAATTTCCCTTTGAACATTTTTTTAACGTACGATCCATACATTTCAAAGAAAATGTATTTGAGTTTATTATTAATCGTGTAGCCTAAAACTTTAATCGAACCTTCTTCAATAAATTTTGTGCGTCCTTGTTTGTCGATAATACAAAATAAATCCTCGACTTCATTTTCTAACTTCTCACAGGATTTGTTAAACTGTTCATGATAACTTCTGAAAAAAAAATTCCGAAAAGTTTGGTAGTACGGATTGAATGAAATTGACATGGTAGTAGTCTGATAGATAGTTGAATGATTAAATATTAGAATTTAGTTTGATATGTACCGTTTGAAAACTTCAACTTGACATGTTTTTGAGTGCAGAGAACGTCGTCAGATTGTCAATCAAAAAATATTGTTTTATAAAATGTCCAACAAATTAACGTTTTAAACAATCGCACATTTTTTTAACCAAAATATCATCGCTAAGGAGTAAAAAAATGAGTATTACTTAAGAACATTAATATACAAAAAAATCATTTTCGTGATCATTTTAGGGTTATTTTTTTCGATGAATGGTATTCTATAATCGTTTAAGTGTATTTGGTACAGACCAACAAACTTTCTTTAATCCCTTTAAGTAAGTCTTTTGCCTTTTGTTTTGGGATAAAATAGAAAATTTCAAATTTAACATGCCAATATTTACCCAATGTGATGCTGATATAGTTTGTTCATATTGGCTTATTTGTCCTTTTAAGTATGACTTAAAATTTGGCGTTAAGCGATTTATTATTTTCAGGAAATTTCAGTAAAATGTCATTGGTCGATGTTAGCGTACTGTTTAACGAGTAAAATTGAAACTCACGCAGAAACAAACGAAATTTACCGTCACTAAACAAAGATAAACAAATGGATAGAATACTATTAGGAATGTTATCAGTGTTAGAAGTAATATTATCATTCGTGTTAGAAGTAAAATTACTAATTAAATCTGTTTCAAATCAGATAAGAGAATAATTCAGTTTTATGCTTATTGTTCTAAGCGTTTGTGTCTCTACGATATTTGACGTTAAAAACAAAGTCAACGTATAGTTTCATTCAAATACGTAGCGTTTCACAAAGATTATAGTAAATAGACCTTTAGAGTTGTGGGCTTACAATTTATTTGTGATTCTCAGTCATACTTAAAAGTTAAAGAAAATAATATCAAAAGTATGAACACTCAAACTTTAGAGACCCAAAAAGTTAAAGAAATAGTTGAAAAAGTAATTTCACAAGTGTATAAAACATCACCGTCTGTGCATGAAATGGCAAAGATGGCGGATATGAGTGTCAGTAAATTTAAAATATTATTCAATATCGAATTTGGGGAAAGTCCTTATCAACACATTTTAGGGGAAAAGCTTATTCTGGCTCGGGAGTTGCTCAAAACGGGGCGTTATTCAGTATCGCAAGTATCTTATAAAGTTGGTTTTAATCATCCTTCTGGTTTCACCAGATTGTTTAAACATAAATTCCAATGTTCTCCAAGTGAATTAATTTTTAATACTTAGTTGTAGGTGGTGAGATATTGCTTATAATGATTAGGTTGAGATTAGTTAATTGGGTGCATTTATTTCATACTGTAAAAGTTCCGCCAGGGGTTTCCCATTTTTTCAAATTCATTTTGGAAAGATAAACTTTTATTGGAATTCAAATAGGAATGTTCGGTTGGATTAAGACCGAACTCCTACTTGAAGATAAGATTCAATAAAATTTAGGCATTCCTAAAATATAAACTATGAAAAAAATCGCTTTAACACACGATAAATACGCTTTTATAGACGAAGAGGACTATGATTTAGTAAAAAATTACGCTTGGACTGCCAGTTTATCCCGCAAAATAAGACATTACGCAAGAACGTTTGTAAAAACTGAAGAAGGAGGAAAAAAGACGACTTCGTTGTTTTTACAGCACCTCATTGTTGGAATAGCACCCACTGGAAAACGATTATTTTTTAAAGATGGGGATTCATTAAATTGCCAGAAAAGTAATTTAGAATTTGTCACTTTTGGTCAGGCTTCGCATAGTCATTACCACAAAAATAAGCATTGCAGAAATGCGAAAGAGAACTTTAGAGGGGTAACGGTTAGTTATATAGCCCGTATTGGCTACAACAACAAAAGCATCATTTTGGGAACATTTGATAGTGAGTTAGATGCTGCATTGGCTTACAATCGGAAAGCATTAGAATTATTTGGAGAGAAAGCAGTTTTAAATAACATTTAAATAGTGTAAAATACATCTAAAATTTTATAAATTATTATTTTACCGTTGTTTACGGGTTATTTACATATTTATTCGATACCATAACTTCCAGACAGTCAGGCATAATAACGGCTTTAACTTGCTTTACTTTTCCTAAATATTCCCCATCAATTTGGAAATGAACTCTTCGGAATGACTTGATAAAAAGTTCGTTGGTTTGAAATACTTCGGTTTTTTCAGAATCATATTCTTTATGGGAGTAAACCATTTTGAACATTTCAGGAATAGAAATTTTTTTCATCACAATTACTTCAAAAAGATTGTCATCCATTTTACCGATAGGATTAATAATTGCTCCACTGCCATATTTTGTAGCATTGGCAATGACAATCATCATCGCTTTTACGTTAATCGTTTTTCCGTCAATATTCATCTTCACGAACATCAAAGGATTCTGCCATAAAACTTTTAAAGAAGCCATCAAATAGCCCCACATACCCCGTACAGGCTGATTTTCAAATTCTTTCACGACATAGGCATTCAAGCCAACATCACTTAAATGAATACACAATTGTCCGTTTACGCTAATGGCATGAATTTTTTTGGAAACACCTTCTAAAAGTACATCTAAAGCTTCGGTTGGGTCATGGCTAATGTCAAATTCTTTGGCTAAACCATTGGCAGAACCCGCTGGCAGGATTCCTAACTGCATTTTTGTATTCAAAATACACTCAGCTACCAACTTGACGGTTCCATCTCCCCCAACCGCCACCACTTTTTGGGGAGAAAATGATTTTATTTTCGCTTTTATCGTTTCAATATTACAATCTTTCGTGAGGTGATAGAAAGCAATGGTATGAACCGAGTTAGCAAAATAATTTTCAATTTCAGTCGTCCAATTAATTTTGCTGTTTCCCGAATTGGGATTGATAACAAATAGTAATTTTATTGTTTTGTTTTCAGCCATAATTTCGTTTATTGCACCAGTAAATTTATTTTCTAAATCCTGTTTAATATCATCAAATGTTTAAAAAATCATGCCAGTCCACCCATGCTCATGTGAAGGTATATCACGGATATGGGCATAAGAATAACCTTGTTGTGTATGGTCACGTTTTGGCGGGAAAGCCAGCGAGTCAAAGCAAGTTTACGGATAATATTTTTACGAACATTATTCATCTAATCGAATTATTTTTTGTAAAGCCAATTCCTAATGTTCGGGTACAATTAGTATGGGGAAATCAACCAATTTTTGCCACCACCGAAAAGGATGGATTCTTTAAATTTGAATGGCAATCAATAGAATCCGTTGCTACTGGATGGCATCGGATAGTTGTATATATCGTTGATAATGAAGGTGTTGTGTTAAATGTTGGGGAAGGGAAATTATTCGTACCACATCAAACGCAGTACGGTTTTATCTCGGATATTGATGATACCGTTTTGGTTTCTCATTCTTCCACAACGGGTAAGAAATTACGGGTTTTATTTACCAAAAATCCTCGGAGCAGAAAAACTTTTTCGGATGTCGTAAAATTCTACAATTTGTTGGCTTTGTCGCATACCAATTCGGAGACTTTGAACCCATTTTTCTATGTTTCGAGTAGTGAATGGAATTTGTATGATAACCTCAACGAATTCTTTAAATTTAATGATTTACCCAAAGGTGTATTTCTGTTGAACCAGATAAAAGTGTGGTACCAATTATTCAAAACAGGCACGACAAAACATCAAGGGAAATTGATAAGAGTAAAACGAATATTTGATGCTTTTCCGAAACAAAAATTTGTGCTTTTGGGCGATAATTCACAAAAAGACCCAGAAATTTATGCGGCGCTCGCCAATAAATATCCCGATAAAGTAGTGGCAATTTATATCAGGAATATTACGGCTCAAAAAGAAGCATTTACTAAAAATAGCTTTGCTTCGCTTGAAGATAGAACCATCAAAACGTGTCTTTTTAAACATACTGACGAAGCAATTTTGCACGCTAAACACATTGGATTAATTGTGTGATAAGTCCCTATGATTTTCCTTTAGAATAAATTGTCATTTCCAAATCAAGCTAAAAAATCGGCACAAAAAAAACGTTCTCTTATTTAGAGAACGTTTCTGCAATATCTAACCACTATTAATTTCTATTAATTTCCATAAGAAGAGGCTAAACAAATAAGCTCCACTTTGAACTCAATTCGTTTCGAATAATTTTAACTTTTCGTTTACGATTATTAAAATTGTAATGCAAAGGTCAGGAATGAATCTCTAAATAAACTACATAATTCACACATTTTGGAATGACAAATAAGATTTTCAAAGCGTACATTTCAATTTTTCAAAAAATGCTCTTTTACAAAGGTATGTTGTTGATTTTCGGTGAGATGGTTAGTATCTTTCACCTCAATCTTTATATTTGCGAATTTACTGTCCGACTCTAAGATATCGACTAATTTATTTTTTTCTTCGGTAGGTCCAAAAATCACAACTTCGTCATAATACTGGATTGTATCGCTCAAATCTTTGTAAAATTTTGCTTGCTTTTTTTTCTCTTTGGTTTGTCTCTTTCGTTCATTAGCTTCTGCCTCTTCCGTATTTTCTTGATGCGAAAATGTGGATTCAATGGTATTAATTTCAATAATATCGGTTTTAAATTCCATTAAATGAGCATCCGAATGATTCATCCAAATGCCTAACCTTTTCTTCCTTTGCATTTTTTTGTGATTATAAGGTTTGGGCAGTATGACTTGGAGCGTATTTTAGTAGAATTTGCTTCAAAGAATCATAATAATCCTGCAAATTTTTAATATTGATGGTTGGATTTTTTCCGTCAGGAATAGTATCTGGCATTTCTGAGATGTACTTTGTCAATTCAGGATATCTATCTCTCATAGTCATCGTGATTTTTAATATATCGGCATTTAATTGCTCTTCATTTTTCATGATATTTATTTTTAAACTTCAGCTTTTTATAAATGTCTATCATTAATAAACTCAATTAAATCTCTATTTAATTTATCTTTTTCAGTGATAAATAATCCATGAGGGGCATCTTCGTAAATGAGGTATTTTGCGTTTGGTAATATCTGGGCAGTTTTATCACCAGATGCTTCAATTGGCACCGTTTTATCGTCATCGCCATGAATAATTAAGGTTGGAACATTTATCATTTTTAAGTCGTTTCTAAAATCCGTCTGTGAAAATGACCTGACGCAATCAACCGTGGCTTTGTGCGAACTCATCAAACAAAGTGATTGATTCCACTGTAATAATGGCTCGCTTACGGCATCATTAAATAGGTTTACACCATAAAATTGTTTACCAAAATCTGCTAAAAATGCGGGACGGTCTTTGTTGATATTTTCAATCATTTCGTCGAAAACAGATCTATCCACTCCCGATGGATTATCGTTTGTCAGTAATAGAAATGGCGTGACAGCGCTAATCAGTACAACCTTACTGATTTTGTCGGTTCCGTATTTTCCGATGTATCGAGCAATTTCTCCTCCACCCATCGAAAAACCGACCAGAGTAACGTCCATCAAGTGCAAATGGTCGATGAGTGATTTTAAATCATCAGCGAGCGTGTCATAGTCATAGTTTTCCCATGGATAATCTGATTTACCAAACCCTCGGCGGTCGTAGGCGATGCAACGGAAATTTTGATACGGAAGTTCCGCTAATTGGTATTCCCACATGGCATGGTTGAGGGGCCAACCGTGAATAAATATTACGGGCTTTCCTGAGCCTAAATCTTCATAAAATAGTTTGACGGAATTGCCTAAAGCATCGGGCGTTGTTTCAATGAATTTCATGTGTGTGTAAATTTAGAATTACTTATTTTGTGTATTACAAAATTCAGAAAACCTCCTTTAAATCTATTACATAAAATACAAAAAAAATTACATTATTCACACATTGTTTGGGTGAAAGCCATTCCCAAGTTTTCGATAACATCAGTAATCAACATACTTTCCATGCTTTGGGTTTTTAGGGTAATATCAGCGGCTAATCCGTGAATAAATACGCCCATTTTTGCGGCCACAAAAGGGTGATACCCTTGCGCTAAAAAAGCGGTAATCATGCCAGAAAGGGCATCGCCCGAACCCCCTTTGGCAAGTCCTGCATTGCCTGTAGTATTCAAAAAAGACTCCCCAGCGTGTGTAATGAGGGTTTTATTGCCTTTTAAAATAATGATTAAATTATGTTCTTTGGCTTTTTTGATGGCAGTATCCATTCTTTTTTCAATGGAATGATGCAACCCAAAAAGTCGATCAAATTCTTTTGGATGAGGCGTTATTACTGCTAAGGGTGGTATTTTGCGGAGGAGTAATTTGTTTTCAGCAATGAGTTTTAGGGCATCGGCATCCAATAACATAGATTTTTTGAAATGCGTAAGTACATGAGTGAGTAAATCCAAAGAGTCTTGTTCAGCGCCTAAGCCACAGCCGATTCCCAAAGCTGAAAAAGTTTCTAAATTATCCGCTAACTTATCCCTAAAAACTAACATCGCTTCGGGAATGGCCGTTTGTAAAATGACTCTTTCTGAGGTCGGTACATTCACGGTGAGCAAGCCCGCTCCCGCCCGTAAGCACGACCTTGAAGCAATCACAGCGGCACCCATTCGACCAATATTACCCGCAATCAGCAAAGCGTGACCGTGAGTACCTTTGTGCGAAGATGCCTCACGAGGGTTAAGAAGCGATTTTACAATATCATGGGTAAGCGTTTTCATTATGACGATAATTCTCTTAATAATCCATTCAAATCCAACGTTTTTGTGACCATTTCTATCGAACCATCTGGATGATAATTCCATAGTTCTCGGGGACGATCCCAGTATAATTCTACGCCATTATTATCAGGGTCATTCAAATAAATAGCTTCCGAAACTCCGTGGTCGGCGGCTCCTGTTAAATGATAATTTGCTTCCCATAAGCGTTTGTAAATAAAGGCTAAATCCTTGCGAGTGGGATAAACAATGGCCGTATGAAAAAGCCCAACGCCCTCGGTGGGTGCAGGAGAGGCATTTTTGCTATGCCACGTATTTAAACCAATATGATGATGATAACCCCCTGCCGAAATAAAGGCAGCTTCAGATCCGTACATGGTAGTGAGTTCAAAACCCAATAAATCACAATAAAACGCCAGCGACCTTTGAATGTCAGCTACTTTCAGATGTACGTGTCCGATGTGCGTTTGGGCGGGAATAATATATTTTTCAGTCATTTGAGTAGGGGTAAGAATTTTAATCGCCAAAAACTTCTTTTGAAAGTTTACTATCTAAATTATACAAATCATTTCTAAAATTTAACTGTCCATTTCCATCCACCCACGCCGTAAAATAGGCAATATATACAGGTATAGTCGGTTTGACATTAATACCCGTTTGTTTATCCGTAGTTAAAATATTATCCACCTTTTGTTCATTCCAAATAGGCTGATTTTTTAGTAAATATAAAGCCAATTTTTTTGGATTTTCAACTCTAATACAGCCATGACTAAAAGCCCGTTTTGTATCCCCAAAAAGCCCTTTGGCGGGAGTATCGTGAAGATAAATGTGATAATTATTGGGAAACATAAACTTCATTTTACCCAACGAGTTATTCTTTCCAGGTTTTTGTCGGAAGTCAAAAGGAACATTTGCATCTGCTCTGTATTTATTCCAATTAATACTATTGGGGTTCACTTCATTTTTACCCGAAAAAACCTCTATATTATTGTGCGCCAGATAGTTGCTGTTTTTTTTGAGTTTCGGTAAAATTTCTTTCCTCACAATACTCGTTGGCAAACCCCAGTAGGGATTTAGGATAATTTGTGATAAATTCCCTTTAAAAATACTGGTTTTTGTAACGGTTTTACCGACTACTACATTGGTTATCCAAACTTCTTCATCATTTTCAATTACGTGTAACCTGTATTCTGGAATATTAATGAATAAATAACTTTTTTCCATTTTTTCGGGTACCCATCTTAGCCGTTCCATGTTTACCATCATTTGCTTAATCCAAAAATCGACCTTTTGATTGAGTTCTTTTAAGGTCAATTTATCAATTTTCCCAGATTCCAACAAACCCATTCTTCTTTGGAAAAGTTGAACCGCTTTCATCAGCGAATCGGTAAACACGATGGTATTATCGTTTATTTTTAAATCGCCCGTTAATAATAATTGTTGTTTTACTTGAATCAAGCAAGAATCGCTTTGCCCAACTGATAGTACTTTTTTAGTCGTAATAATAACGGGGAATCCGCCCTTTTTCTGAATAATGCGGTACTGTCTTAATTTATCTTTTAAACGGATATATTGCTGATTTAGAGGCTCTTGTAGTTTTTCGCAAAGTGCTGAAGATACCAGCGAATCCAAGACCATTTGATAATTTTTCTTCTTGCGGGGGATAAACCATTCGAGGTCAAAAGCGTTTTTTGTGGTGCCTCCATAAACCTTATCAGCGTATTTGAAAAAAGTAATCGTCAAGATTAAATCTAATTTTTCTACCTGATTTATTTTCGACATAAATCCTTTTTCGTCCGCCTCATAAACCTTCATGAGTGAATCTAAATCATTATTTTGCAGGCTATTATCGGCAAAATCTTGACCATAATAGTGCAATTGATTCTGAAAATTGGGCGCTGCACAAGTCATGCCACTTTGGTTAAACCAACCTAATTGATTATTGCGTTTTGTATAAAATTCAACAACTTCCTTACTAATGGTATTGGAAATAGGATTTACTTTAAGTAAGGAGATAACCGTCTGACTATCAAGGGTTAAGTTGGTATAGTTTTGTGAAGAATACACACTTGAATCGGGCGAAAAACCTTTCTTTTGAGTTTTCTTTTTACATCCCGAAACCATCGAAAGGATGATTACACAACCTAAGAAGATTATGCTTTTTGTGTTTAAAAATAAAGTGGATTTCATTGTGTGTGGGTCAGGAGTGATTGAACTTATGTAAGGATGGCGTTGCTCAAAAAAATGCCATCTTTTGAAATAGAAATCTAACTATGAATAAAAAGTAAACTGCCATTGGCAAGCACAGGAACTACTTGCGGAATTAAATTATTGGGTAATGCAGGACAGCCGAAACTTCTGCCAAGTCTGCCAAAATGTTTTACAAATTCTGAACTTACATAATCCGCCCCATGAATGATAATTTCTCGTCGGCGAGCGTTGTCGTTAATGCCTTTTTGTAAGCCAAAAAGTAACAGGGCCAACCCATGTTTGGGACTATGGATTTTTTCGCCAACTAAATAAAACCCCAAGCTACTTTGGTGAGATTCCATCTTGTTTGAAAACGAATGCGCCATATTATCGCCCGATTTTTTACCGTGAGCTACTAAGGAAGAAAATAATAGTTTTTTATTGAAAATATCAATGACAAAGAATCTTTCCACGTTGGAAGGTAAGGCAAAATCTACAATGGTAATAATGGGTTTTGCGGGATGAAATTCTTGATAACCCGCCACAGACTGTTTGAAGGCATCATAATCAACAATTCCTTGCAGCTGACAATCAGTGTAAAGTTGTTGTGTTTTATCCATTTTTGTGGCAATTACTCTGTTTACGGCTGGCTTTGCAAAAGAAATATTAAGCAAAAATGCAATTACTTGAAGGGTAATAATCATAAAGCTAAAGATTTTTATGGGTGTTTTGTTTTGCGGACAACAACATAACGTCTATACGTCTATAATCATTACAATTTAGCTCCAAGAATTTTAATATCAAAGAAGCCAGTCTTCGCTTTCAGCAAAGGCTTCTTTAGCAATTTTCAACTTTTTAAAAGTTTTATCAACGCTTGGGCTGCTTCTTCAGACGATGCAGGGTTTTGACCCGTAATTAATAGTCCATCTTTCACTACGTAAGATTCCCAATCTGCTTTTTTAGAATAAATTCCACCTTTGTTTTTTAATTCATCTTCCAATAAAAATGGAACAATATCGGTTAATTGAACGCCCTCTTCTTCGGTATTGGTAAATCCTGTCACTTTTTTGCCTTTTACCAAAGGTTCACCACGTTCGTCCAGCACGTTCAATAATGCGGAAGGTGCATGACAAACTGCGGCAACTGGTTTTTTACTTTTCCAGAAATCTTCAATCAACTTTATGGAGTCTTTATCTGTCGTTAAATCCCACAAAGGTCCATGCCCACCTGGATAAAAAATGGCATCAAAATCGTCGACTGAGACTTCGGTTAATTTTTTGGTATGAGATAGCAGCGTTTGTAAATCACCATCGGCTTTGAAACGAATCGTTGCTGGCGTTTGGCTTGATGGCTCATCACTTTTTGGGTCGATAGGAGGATTACTACCTTTTGGAGATGCCAGTACGACTGAAATACCAGCCTCCAGAAAGGCATAATAGGGGGCGGCAAATTCTTCAATCCAAAAACCTGTTTTTTTACCTGTATTGCCCAATTCGCTGTGGGAAGTAAGTACGATTAATACTTTCATAGTTGAAATTTTTAAGGTCAAAAATATATCTACAAATTTCGGTTTTACTAAAAAATATGCGTTACACAATTTTGAAAAAGAATTACATCATTCACACTAATAATTATTTAGAAAAAACAAAAGAGTCAACGATATTTTCATTGGCTCTTTTGATGATTTATAAAATATTAAAAATTAGTATTTTATGCTCTTTACTTTTTATCAGGATTTAATAAATCATAAAACTGATCTAATTTTGGCATCAAGATAATACGAGTACGACGGTTGGTTGTGCGACCTTCGGGCGTACTATTACTCGTCAAAGCATTGAATTCACCTCTACCCGCTGCAATCAATTTGTTAGGGTCAATGTTAAAGGTTTCTTGCATTACACGCACTACTGAAGTGGCTCTTTTTACACTCAAATCCCAGTTGTCCGTAATACAATCCGAATTAATGGCTACATTGTCCGTGTATCCTTCCACCATTACTTCCAATTCAGGTCTTGACTTTACAATTTGAGCAATTTTTTCTAACACTGCATTCGCTTTCGTTGATATTTTAGCACTTCCACTGCTGAAAAGCATTTTATCAGAAAGATTCACCATAACGACGGTTTTATCAACTTTCACTTCGATGTCTTGGTCTTCGATACCATTCGATAAAACCCGAGTGAGGTTCAAGGCTAAGGCTAAATTCAAAGAATCTGTTTTTGTTCGGGCATCCCTCAAAAGGTTGATATATTTGTCTTTCTTCTCTAATTGTGATAAAGTTTTATCAATATTAGCGTTCGCTTCTTTCGATAATACGGTCAAATTACCAACAGCTTCCAATTGTTTATCACGGGTTTTTCTCAAATCAACAATTTGTTCATTTAAACTATTGATTTGCGTATCACGTTGATTTTTTAAAGATTCATTTTCTTGATTTGTTCTTGACATCGCAGTTAAGCGGTCTTTATAATCTTGTACACTGTCTCCACATTTGACTAAATCAGTTTGAGTTTTGTCGTATCTCGCCTGTAAATCGATGAATTTCTTTTTGGCTACACACGATGATAAAAAAGTGATTGCGATTAAAAAAGATAAAATTTTGAAATGAGTTGTCATAATTAGTATAATTTTATTAGAATTTTGTAAGTACAAATATGAGAACGATAAAAAGACATAGTGTTATATAATTATTAAAAAGAATTACATCTTTCACACTAATCATTTTTGTAATACTTTGATAATCAGTAACTTGAAAATAGTGCTATTTTGGACTACCTTTAGATTTTATCGCTACTCATAGAGAGTAAGTCGAAAATTAGCTAATTTTAAAAGATTTATTGCCCTGTATTGTGCTTAAAACTTACCAAATGGCATTATTAACCCTGGTCCGTCATGGACAATCAACCTATAATTTAGAAAACCGTTTTACGGGAAATGTAGATGTGGAACTCACGGATTTAGGCCGACATGAAGCCTTGTTGGCAGGGGAAAAGTTGGCAGATTTTACTTACGATTTTGCCTATACGTCAATGCTAAAAAGAGCGTGGGAAACTTTGAGCATTATTTTGACCAAGATTAGTCAACTTAACCTTTTACCAATTAAAAACGAAGCGTTGAATGAACGAAAATACGGAAGTTTGCAAGGATTAAATAAGACTGAAACAACGGAAAAATACGGGCTTGTGCAAGTGGAATTATGGCGAAGAAGTTATAACGTGCGTCCGCCCGATGGTGAAAGTTTGGAAGATACTTTCAATCGCACAGTACCCTATTATAAAGCAGAAATTGAGCCTAAATTACGAGAGGGTAAAAATGTTTTGGTGGTGGCTCACGGCAATAGTTTGAGGGCTTTATTGATGTATTTAGAAATTATAAGCCCTCAAGATATCACCAAAATAAATATTCCAACGGGTTCACCACGTAATTATGTTTTTGATGAAAATATGAAGCTGATTAGTGTCAATTATTTGTAATTTATTCTCAACAAGAAATTATTTATTTCTCTTCGGTCGAATCGTTGGGCATTGCTTTTTTATTCATCTTTTCATAATCTTTAGGCAAATCAATCAAAGGTGGCGTTTCATCATTTGGAACGTCATGGGGTAAATCTGACTCGTTAAATTTGCTATTCATTTGGGTCTGATTTGACTTTTCATCGTTCCGCTTGTCTCTATTCACGTCATTCATATTGCCAATTTCTAAATTATCCGATCCATCGTCACTCATCATTTCGCTTTCTGGAACTGCTTTGGTTCCATCTATATTATTGGTTAATTCTTGGTCAGAATTATCAGCCGTTAAATCTGGTTTGAGGGGTTCTTTTTCTTGATTTTCCATTGTTTTTGGGATGTTTATTAACATATTTTGTGTAAATAGTATCGAGCAAGAAATTTTGTACCACTGCCAAGCGTTCTAAACCCTTGGCACTGGTTACCTTCCTTATCTTTAAAAATAAGCACGCAATTCGGCTATTTTTCCTTCAAATATCTTCTCAAAGTCCAAGCAATTGTTTCGTGTTCTTGCATAATACCCGTGAGAAAATCGGTGGTACCAGCATCGCCACTTTCGTCGCATTGGTCGATATCTTCCCTTAATTCTTTGATAATTGTTTCATGGTCTTCCACCAATTCTTCAATCATTTTCATGCGAGTAGGATATTCGTCGGGCCATTCTTTCAATCGGGTAAGTTTAGCATATTGATTCATCGTACCGATGGTTACGCTGCCCAATTTCCCAATTCTTTCGGCTACTTCATCAATGACTTCTTCTATTTCTTTATACTGATGTTCAAATAACTTATGCAATTCCATAAAACTTTCGCCTGAAACGTTCCAATGAAATTTTCGGGATTTGATGTACAAGGTAACTTCATCCGCCAAAACAGTTGAAAGAATATCAGTACTGGTTTTTAATTGTTCT
Organism: Arcicella sp.; assembly: GCF_964672035.1. Taxonomy (NCBI): domain Bacteria; kingdom Pseudomonadati; phylum Bacteroidota; class Cytophagia; order Cytophagales; family Flectobacillaceae; genus Arcicella; species Arcicella sp. Next base: position 71,928 of record NZ_CBABQS010000005.1, on the reverse strand, counting down.
GTGGATAATCCAATGGATGTTTTCATAGTTTGTTTTTGTTATTGAAGTTTTAATTTTCGTTTAATTAAAGAGAAAATAGATTTGGACGCATTACGTTCGTCGGTTTTAGGTACTAATGGTGTTCCAGTTGGAGGAACGCCCAATAAAAATCCCCAAGGTTTCACTTGTTCGATATGGTCAAAAATCACTTTGATGATGGCCGTTAAAGGAATGGATAAAAACGTTCCAGGCAAACCCCATAAGGCTCCGCCGGCCAAAACAACAATAACCGAAATCAATGCATTGATTTTTACTTTTGATGCTACCACTTTGGGAACAATATAATGAACATCAAAAAACTGGATGACTAAATATGAAATCACTACCCATAAAGCATCAGAAGGTGATTTTGAGATAATGGCAATAATTACGGGGAAAAGAATAGAGATAATTCCTCCGACGTAGGGAATTACATTGACAATCGCACCTAATACTCCCAACAAAATGGCATAATCAATCCCAATAATTAGTAAAGTAGCCGAGTTTAGAAATGCCATAATTAAGGCTTCTAATAAAAGGCCCACCAAATAGCTTTGGATAATCACTTTTGTAGAACTCAAAACGGCATCAACTTCTCCGTATTCTTTTCGACTAAATAGCTTATGGATAAATTTTATTAAATGATTTTGATACAATAAAATCATAAAAACATACACAGGAATTAACAACATAACCACCAATTTACTGCCAGTACTCAAAATCGTTTCTCCAATCAATGAACCGCCATTATTAATAAACTCTGATCTTTTCTTCAAAACCATTGAATGAATTTTAAGTTTGCTAATATCGAGTCGGTCGGATGCCCATAGTTCAATGGAATCGGCAAATTGATTAAATTTTTCTACCAATTTTGGAAAAGAATCAGAGAACTGCATTATCTGAATCGACAGAAATGAGATGATAAAAATGGTTAAAGCAATTGAAATTATCAGCGTTAGCGTGATAGCAGTTACTTCACTAACCTTTCTTTTTGCGAAAAAGCTAACCATCGGACTCAACACAATCGCAATAATTGTGGAATAAATAATGGGTACAATTATACTTTGCGTGAGGTATAGAATGGCAACAAAGGCAAATAAGCCAATAATGATAATTGATGTTTTTACGTAAAAAGGTAATATTAAGTCTTCTTTCATTTAGTTTGTAGGTTTTTTGGGGTTTGTTGTCAACTACACCGTTCTAATACGACCCAGATAATTACAAATACGATAACTGTTCCGAAACAGCCACCACCTAATTTACTTGCGCCGTAGCCTGCGATTAATCCTTTAAAAATGTTGTTCATTGGTTATTTGGTTTTAGAATGTGAAAAGATAAATATTAATGTTGTAAGGGGCGTTTTTTTATCATCCCTCTTTTTATATCTTTTATGCTGCTAATTACGATAAAAGCATTTGGATCAATTTTTTCAATTTCTTCATTTAGTCGGTTTAATTCCAGCCGAGTAATGACGGTATAAACGATGTCATTGAGGATGGTTTCACCTTTATTCCCAAAACCTCCTTTGCCTTGATAAATGGTTACGCCCCAACCAATAGAATTTTTAATCATTTTTGCAATTTGCTCATTTTGGGGTGAAATAATAGTAACGCCCGTATATTCTTCAATGCCTTCAACGATAAAATCGAGTGTTTTGGAAGCAGCTAAGTAGGTTATCATTGAATACATGGCAATTTCAACGGATAAAAAATAGGCGGCAATTGAGAAAATTACTACATTAATCACAATAATAATGTCGCCCATGCTTGTCCTAAATTTCTGACTGATAAATATTGCCAACACCTCTGTTCCATCAATTACTGCCCCGCCTCTTACGGCAAGACCAATGCCTGAGCCCAAGAAAAATCCACCAAACAGAGCCACTAATAAATTATCATTGGTAATATTAGGGAAATTTACCGTTGCCACTACTAATGCCAGTCCAGAGATAGCCAAAGCCGTTTTTACCGCAAATATTTTCCCCATTATTTTATATCCAAGAAAAATAAACGGGATATTTACCAAAACCAAAAGTATATAAAGCGGAATGGAAGTTAAAGCTGAAATCAATAAAGCAATACCTGTTGCACCGCCATCAATGAAATGATTGGTCAATAGAAAACCTTTAAAACCAAATGCGGCCGAAAAAACACCGAGTATTATCAATACAAAATCTTTGAGGTAAGGACTGATTATAGTCTTTTTTTCGGACATAATTTTAAGGGTTAGTTATTGTTTTATGGGTTGGTTATCAGTAATCTTGTGTTCCATTATCGCAATTTCTGTCTTCTCTTTCTTTACATCTTGCCGAATTAAAGCGAATAAACTCATATAAATATTAGCAATCCAAACGGCTGAAAATAAGGCAATTATATATCCTCGCCAATCATCCATCAAGAGTTTGTAATTAGTAAAAATAATAAAAAATGCGGTTACATAATGACTAAAACAATATTCACAGGTGAAAAGGTAGAAAAGTTTACGTTCCAAAATTGATCTACCACATTCGGAACGACCAATGCAATATTCTCTGGGTTCTTTGAAAATCTCTTCGTGAGTAACTGTCCAAGCAACGCACGCAATGGGAATTGCTATTAAAAAAAGGGCGAGAACTTGGTCGAAATCTATTTTCATACAGTCATAATTTTTAGCTTTTCAAGCAATTGATAAAAAATACAGCTAATCTCCCTGATTTTCCTCTAATTCGTTATGATTGTCACCGCCAATGCTATAATAACTATTTTCTTCATCTTCCATGGCGTTGTTTTCTTGTTCCATTTTATCCGTTTCCGAACCTGGCACATCCAAATCATCACCGACTAAATCTTCGTCAAAAGTTTTCTCATTCCAAGCACCCAATGTTTCGCCTGAGTCTTTCAAATGTGAAGGATTTTCGGGATCAATCTCAGACTCTTCTGTGAATTGACTATAAATATCTTCACTCGCAGGATATTTTGGGTATCCTGGAAAATTCTCTTTCGATTCGCTATCCACATCTTGGATAGGTCTTTTCGTGTTTTTATAGCCTTGTTTCATCATTATTTTTATTAATCAATTGGATTTCGTTTAGTCATCTTGATACTTGATGGTTTTGATTCTTCGGAATAGTTTGGACTTGCCATTGCAGCCAAAATAAAATACATAACTAAGTTCATAAACAGCAAAGGATACGGTGGGAATTGATAACTTTCAATGGCCACAATGTTGAATACTATCCATAAAATCAAAGCCGTTGCTCTCAAAAAGTAGGGTAGCCACTTCCCGCCAATTTGTGAATTAATTTCATTAGCATAGAAAGAATTCAAATAAAAATTTTCGATGAATAATTGTAAATCTTTGAAGTATCGTTGCTGCATGATTTTCAGATTATGTATAGAACAAAATTGCGTTTTTTCAACCTAAAATGTATTATATAATTAACGTAAATAGTTATAAGATTCACACATTGTAACATAAAAAAGCACTTTTATGGATTATAAAAGTGCTTTTTTAGCTCGAATTGTTAAAAGGTTGTTGTCAATAATCAATGAATTACCAACAACTTAGTTTGAATGTTTTTATGTCATATTATTTTAGGTTTTTATTGTTGAAAATTTATGAAAGTATAATTTAAAAACTCAGAAATATGAACGTTTTTTTTTCTAAAACAGTCACTTTATATTTCAACACTTTTGGGACCCACCGACTTTGCGTGTTCCATAGGAGCCACTTTTCCCGTGTATCGTCGGGCATAAGCCGCCGTAAATTCTGCCCCAAAAAATACAATCATGGACGAATAAGAAACCCATAAAAGCATTAAAATAACCGAACCTGCCGCCCCATAAACCGAAGCGGGATTGGCGGTGCCAAAATAGAAAGCCAAAGCCGTTTTGCCGATGGTGAACAATAAACCTGTGAGTAACGATCCAAACCATACGTGTTTCCATTGTATTTTGGCGTCAGGCAAAATTTTGAACATAAAAGCAAAAAGTAATGAAATTACGGCCAACGAAAATACGAAGTTGATGATGTTGAAAACAAAGACCGTAAATTCGGAAGTATAGGCTTTGATGATGTCGCTCAGGGCAGTTAATCCCGTTGAAATTACCAAAGAAATTAATAATAAAAAGGCAATGGCTACGATTAAACCGAACGAGAAAAGGCGAGCTTTTACAATCAGCCAAATGCCACTTTGTTTGACCATTTTTACGTGCCAAATATCATTCAAGGATTTTTGTAATTCCACAAAGACGCCCGTAGCACCCATCAATAATACACCAATGCTTACAATTGAGCCAAGAACTGATGATTTTGATTGACCTGCTTTTGTCAACATTTCTTTGATTGAGGCGGCCGTATCGGAACCCATCGTACTCGAAATTTGGTTAATTATATTCTCGTTTACGGCATCTTTTCCAAAGAAATATCCAGTAATGGCAATGATTAAAACTAACAATCCAGGAATACTGAAAATGGCATAGTAAGCAATCACCGCACTCTGGCGAAAAGGGTCTTTATCGTTCCAAGCTTTGAAAGTTGATTTGAATAATTTACCTAAATCTTGAAGTTTTAATTCCATTTGATGAATAATGTCCATTTCATATAGTTTATACCAAAATCGGGTGCGTGAGAAGTTTAGAGTCTAAAATAAAATGTTTAAAGTAGAAAGTTTAAAGTATTTTGCGCCGATTACTTGTAAACTTTTACCCATCAACCTTGTCCTTATAAGCTTTTTACTCATCAACTCTTTTACACAACCGATTTTTATTTCTAAGTTTATTTACAGCAAAAGAATCAACAACAGAACGATAATAATAATCGCTCCTACCGAAAGATAAACGCCTCCATTCAAATCGGCAAGATTGCTCTTGATTGAACGGACTTCTTTGCGTAACGCTTTTTTCTCTGATGAACTCATGTTGGATTTATCCATCGCTTTAATTTCTTCTAAACGAGACACCAACACTTTGGCTTCAGCTGATTCTACTTTTTCAACCTTTTCAGTGGGTATTGTACTGTTTTCAGTTTCAGCTTTTGATATAGTGGGCATGAATGACAATAATGCAATCGTTGCCATAAGGTAAAGAGTAAGTCTTTTCATCTTAATTTTATTTAACTCAGTGAATTGGTTTTCACTTCGATACAAAGATGAGAATCCTAATGAGATAAAATATTACAGAATTTTGTAAAAGACTTACATCTTTCACATATTGGAGCGGCAAGAATTGCAGGAAAAAGAGGGGACTGAATACGGTGAATCAAAGTTATTCATGCGTAAACTATCAACATGGCGTGGGAAATCAATAAATCATGATCAGTCGTTATGAATTTCGTTGAGATAACTATTTGATAGTTTAATTGCTGTTTTACTAAACCCTAATCACGCTCGCAAAAGTTGCTTTGCCATATACCAAAACACCCGTGAGGCATGAGTTGGTTTGGCAATCAGCTCGGAAAGGGTCAAAAAATTATTGACAAAAATTAATCTATCTACATTGATTACGTCATTAGTTTCAATTTTATGATAAGCCATGCTCCATTTATCAAAAACTCGATCTTTAATCTCATTTTCAGCAAGAACCATCACATTGCTATGTCTATCATCCTTTTTGATTTTATGAATAAGTTCTTCGATTATTTTTTTATCACCTTCCAAAATCTGGATAAATTCATTGTTATGCAATAATAGACAGCCTGTAATGTCATTTTTCGTATTGAAATCACGGGCTTTTTCCAAAATACCTAAAATGTCCTCTTCTTTTAAGTTTTGATTGGCTATTGAGCAATAGATTAATTCATACATTTTTGTTGCTATTTAAAAATATTCTTGGGGTAAAGTTAATTTTCTAAAAGGTTCTTTTGCGATAGTACAAAATAATTTCATCGCTTTGGTCAATCGGTAATCTAACCCACTAAAGGTAATGAAATTATTAATCATAAGCACATTATCAATATTTTCCATGTCGCTCAGTGAGAGTTCTTTAAAAGCCATACTCCAATGATTGAAAAATCGGTCTTCTTTTTCATTTTCTGCTAAAACCGTGGCATTTTTATGTCGAACGTCTTTCTCAATCTTAGCAAAAAGACTTTTAATCGTTTGTTTCTCCCCTTCAATTATTTGAATAAATTGTTTGTCAAAATATAAAAGACACCCTGTTATATCATTTTGAAGATTCCACTTTTGCGATACTCGTAAAATATCAGAAATATCACCGGCTGTCAAATCAGGTTTTGCCAATGAACAATATAATAATTCATACATAAATTCATGCTTTTTTAACACTTTAGGACTAATTAAGTTTGAGTAATCGGTGAAATATTTGAAGCCTGGTGTAAATTATGCTTGTTTAATAATATCTACATTCTATCCATGTACCAACCGAGTTCTTTTTGCATTCGTTGGTATTTGAAAATATTCTCAATACTTGCTTGCAAACGCACGAAGGCGGTTTCGCTTTTTACGATATAATCAGAGGCTTTTAGGTGCATACAATTAATCGCAATCTCGATTTTATCTTGCGAAGAAAGCATTATTACGGGTATTTTGGGGTTTTTTGCTTTGATTTTTTCCAATGTTTCCAAGCCATTCATGGCATTTTTATCAATGCCATTTAGGTGATAATCCAGAATAATGATGTCTGGTTTTTTAGGTAAATTTGCTAAACAAAGTTCGCCAGTTGCATAAGTTTCAATGTCAAAAGCTGGTTTACTAAGAAATTCAATTTCTAAAGATTTTAGAAAGAGCGCATCGTCATCTACCAAAAATAGGATTATTTTATTATCTGTATTCATGAGTTTTTTATTATGCATTTATGATAAAAAATGCCGTTCGTAAAAGTAGTATAACTTTTAGCAACTAATTGATTTGTGGAAAATTAAGCCTACAATATAAATATGACGTGTAAAGAAATCATCGCTGGACTCATTTTAGTGATGATGACCGTTCATTATTTATCAGGTCAACTTTTTCAACTCGTCTTTCAATTCTATGCAGGCTTGTCCGCAAATGGCTTCGAGTTGGGTAATCATCGATGAAATACCTTTTGTTGGGGAATGATTATTAGCAAAATCTTGAATTTTGCGAGCCATTTCTTCAAAATTACGATTCATTCCTATGATTGAAAAAGAAGGTATCATTTTGTGCGCTGTTGCCGATAATGTTTCCCAATTCTGCGTATCAAAACTCGTTTTCATCAATTTTATTAAAGGAGGCGTTTGTTCTAAATAAATCGAAATAATCTCCTTTAAGTATTTTGGATTAGATTTTGTGCGATCTTGCAGGGATTCTAAGTTGATACATCTCACTTTTTCGATGGCAATTTCTTGTATTATTTTCTCCGTTGAAGTTTTGACCGCATTTTTAATTAACGTAATTATTTTGCTGTATAATAAAGTTTCATCAATGGGTTTGGCAATGTAATCGTTCATCCCCGCTTCTTTGCACTTTTCCACATCCACGGTCGTTACATCGGCGGTTAGTGCCATAATTGGAATGGATGATTTCATCGTATTTCTAATATAATCAGTGGCTTCAAAACCATTCATTTCGGGCATTTGCAAATCCATCAAAATAATATCGTAATGATTATTTTTTAGTTTTTCAATGGCTATTTTTCCATTATTGGCAATTTCAGCGTCAAATCCAAAATCATCCAAAATCGTTTTTATTAATAATTGGTTAAGTGCCATGTCTTCTACCACCAGTACTTTAATTCCCTTAACTGCGAGGTCTAATTGTATTGTTTCCGGTATTAAGGGCAGCGTAGTTTCTGTTTTCAGAAAAGTTAATGTAAAACTGAATTTGGAACCCACATTAATTTCACTTTCTACCAAAATCTTCCCACCTTGTGGTTCTAAGAGCTGTTTTACGATAGCCAGCCCTAATCCAGTGCCGCCAAATAAGCGAGAAGTTTCATTGGTGGCTTGTTGAAAATTCTCAAAAATAGTGTCTAAATTCTCTTTTTTAATACCAATGCCCGTATCCTTGATGGCAAATTCAACCGTCACTTTTTCATCATCTTCCTCCATCAAACGCACACTAATTGTGATGTTTCCTTGGCGGGTAAATTTTACGGCATTACTCAATAAATTTAGTAAAATTTGATTCAATCGAGCGGGATCGCCCAACAAATTTTCGGGAATTCTTTTATCGTATTCTTCAATTAATTGGATATTTTTTTCATTAATTTTTGGCTCAAATAAACGAATGGTCGTAGTGATTGATGAGGCTAATTTAAAGGGGATTTTTTCAAATGTCATTTGTCCAGATTCTACTTTTGCCAAATCCAGAATGTCGTTAATGAGCACAATTAAAGCATCACCACTCAATTCGATGGCATTCAAATATTCCTTTTGTTTGAGGGATAATTCCGTTTTTTTCATCACTTTCGTAAACCCAATGATGGCATTCATGGGCGTTCTGATCTCGTGACTCATATTCGACAAGAATTGCTGTTTTGATTTTACGGCACTTTCAGCAATTTTTTGAGCATTCACCGCATTTTCCTTTTCTTGTTCAGCAATAATTTTCGACTCCAATAGTTGTTTCTCAACCTTTTTTAGTTCGGTTATATCCCTTGCTACCACCACTGCCCCAAGCACATTTCCTTTTCCATCTTTATAAACGGAGCCATTAAAAAGCACATCGGTTAAAATTTTGTCTTTTATCGTTAAGGGATAATCTGCCACAAATCCTTTTAAAAATACCTCTTGATAGACTTCTCGGGCCTTTTGAGGGTCAGTGAAATAATCGTAAAAATTAGTGCCTATGAGTTTTTGTCGAATGATGCCAACTACTTTAATGGCAGCCTGATTGATATCTGTAATTTTTCCTTTCGGGCTAATTACAAACAAAGGGTCATGGCTGGCTTCAATCAAACTGCGAGAATATTCGGATAATAATTTTTCTTTAGTCTCAGTAATTTCCCTATTTTTCTGTTGCAATTCAGCGGTTCTTTTTGCCACTGCTTTCTCTAATTCATGGGTTTGTTGTTTCTGATTATGAATGTCTCCATTTGTGCCAATCCAAAGTTTTATATTTCCAGTTTCATCTTTAATGGCTCTTGCTCGGCTGATGTGCCATCTGTATTCGCCAAGATGATTGAGTATTCGCAATTCCATGTCAAAATCGCTACCCGTTTTTACGGAATAATTCCAGTTTGTATGCGTTTTTTGGACATCGTCGGGATGAATCCATTTACTCCAACCATCATTTTTCAATTCATCAAAACTTGCTCCTGTGTATTCAGTCCAGCTTTTATTGTAAAAGATAACGGTTCCATCGGGTGTGGCATTCGTTACTTTTTCGGGTATTAATTCGGCAATCATTCTGAAATATGATTCGCTTTCTTTAATGCGTTTATTGATGATCGCTTGCGAAGTAACCTCATGGGCAATAATACCAATACTATCAATTTCACCAACACGATTTCGTTGCGCTTGCAAAATGAAGTTATAATATTTACGCTCCATTTTTCCATTTTGAATAATATCTACGGCTGTTTCAGTGGCAATAAATGTTTTTCCTGTGTCATACACGTTTTGATAAACTTCCTGATACCCTTGTTCAATAAGTTCGGGCATTACCGCAAAATAGGGTTTACCGATAATGTTTTTGCCTTTACCAAGAATTTCCAAAATAGCATCATTGGCCGTATAAATAACAAAGTCTTTTCCCTTTACAATGCCAATGGCAGTAGTAGAAGAGTAAATCATTTGTTCATAACTATACTCATTTTCTTGAATTTTCTGATGCAAAAGTGCTTGGGCATTAACTTCATTCGCAATCACGGCTATGCCTTCTATTTCACCTTTTGCATTGCGTTGGGCGTGATAAACGAAGGTATAGTATATCGTTTCCATTTTGCCATAACGCATGATATTTATGGGTTGTTCGTAGGAAAAATAAGGAGCGCCCGTTTTGAATACTTTTAGTAATATTTTATCAAAACCTTGCTCAACTATTTCGGGCATCACCTCAAAAAGCGATTTGCCAATAACATCCTTTCCCTTTCCCCACGTTTCTATCATGGAGGCATTGGCAATACTAATAATCATAGATTTTCCCTTCAAAACTGCCATCATTGAAGGAGAAGAATAAATTAATTCATGGTAAAGTCGTTCTGCTTCTTCACCTCTTAACTGATTTTTAATTTGTTCTGTAATATCAATAGGTATAAAAATTATTTTTGAAATACTGCCATTTGAATCTTCAATGGGCATAAATATAAATTTGGAATAACTTTTTACTAAGAAATTATCGTTCTTGATGCTAAAGGAATGTTTTTTGCCGATGTAAGGAATACCCGTCTTAATTACTTGATCAATAATGCTTTTAATCCCTTGCTTAACAAGTTCGGGAGATACTTCAAAAAGAGATTTACCTACGATATCTTCTTTTTTATCAAAAAGTGATAAATAATACTCATTGGCGAATTCGATAATATAGTCATTGGCTTTAACAATACTGATATTTACGGGTGCTTGTGCAAACACATCATTTAATGCTTTTGAATATATGATTGATTTTTTCAAAATCTTTGTATTGTTTTAAAGCTAAAATTCTAAGAAAGATATTTTTCTGAATAATCTCTTTTGCATAAAAATTTTACCAACTAATATTTTCTGTTGAATCATAAATAGAAAGTGTGCTATTAGGAATCTTTATCCCAAAAACAATGACTAAATATATTCAACAGCTTTCCTTCTTTTGTTTTTCAATTGTTTGAAATGGGAAGGAGTCAAACCCGTAACTTTTTTAAATTGAGTGCATAAATGCGCACTACTGCTATAATCCATCTTATAGGCTATTTCCGAAATGTTCAATTCTCCATAAATCAACAGTTCTTTTACCCTTTCCACTTTGTGTAAAATAATAAATTGTTCAATAGAGATTCCTTGTATCTGCGAAAATAAATTTGCCATATACGTATAATCGTAATTCAGTTTTTCGCTCAAAAAGACAGAAACATTTACCCGTACTATTTCCTCAGAATTATGAATCATTTCAATAATGGTATGTTTCACTTTTTCAATTAAAATAGAACGTTTGTCGTCGATCAATTCAAGGCCAGCATTTTCGAGTTCCATTTTTAGAAAATCACGTTGTTCTATCGTGAGTCTTTCCATAATTTCAACTTCTCCCAATTCCAGCATTACAAAATGTACCCCAAGTGCTTTCAAAGCCGATTTAACCACCGTTTTACAGCGATTACTGACCATGTATTTTATATGTAATTTCATGGTATCTTTCTATTATTAGGTAATAGTGGAAATTAAAATTAGGGATATGTTAGGATAATTAATATGATTTTAATCACAGAAATACAAAGTATTCGTTAGAACATAGTTTATGTTTTAAGGTATTATAATTACTTGATTAACAGAAAGTTACATTACTAATACCTGACATCTAACAACTAAATTCTAACCCCGTATTTAGAAATAATGTTTTAATCTTTCTTTAATACTTACCGCCTTTAATTTTTAATTAAATCCTAACCCTTACTTAGCGTGTTATTGTTTTTCAAGGAACTAAGTATAATACAATCATTGCAAAGCGTAAAGGTCAGAATATTACCGGTAAAAGACATAGCCGTTTTAGAGGTAATAATTACATAATTCACACTTTCCAAAAAGATAGATTACTAAAAACTATTTTTAATTGATACAAATCCAAACATTTCAATTTATCGTTAGTTATTATAATTGTATTTCATCAACAAATTTTTAACAAGACGATGCGGCGTTCCGCAGTAAGCAAATTATGAAAAAGTTAATTTTAGTATTCGCATTAGCATTGGTATCCTTAGGTTCATTTGCACAAATGAAAAAATCAGTAATGGTAGGTGGTGCAGCGATGTATCCTTCAAAAAACATTATTGAAAATGCCGTAAATTCAAAAGACCATACTACTTTAGTAGCGGCAGTAAAAGCTGCAGGTTTAGTAGAAACACTTTCAAGCGCAGGCCCATTTACGGTTTTTGCTCCAACAAATGAGGCATTCAATAAATTACCAGCTGGAACGGTTGAAACTTTGGTAAAACCAGAAAATAAAGGAACACTTACTACGATTCTTACGTATCATGTTGTAGCAGGAAAAATGAGTGCGACTGACATCGTTGCTGCCATTAAAGCGGGCAACGGGAAGGCAACAATGAAGACTGTTCAAGGTGGAACATTAACAGCATCTTTGAAAGGTAAAAGTGTAATTCTTACGGACGAAAAAGGTGGAATGTCGAAGGTGACAATTGCTGACGTAAATCAAAGCAATGGTGTTATTCACGTTGTGGATACAGTTTTAATGCCAAAATAATTGATAATGATTAATTGATAATTGTTGAAATGCTGATTTGGAACTAATAATTCCGAATCAGCATTTTTTATCGATTATCGATTATCGATTATCGATTATCGATTATCAATTATCAATTATCGATTATCAATTGCCAAAAGTCCTTCGACTAATAAATCAATATCCGTTTGGTCGTTATATAAATGTGGAGAAACTCTGATGGATTCGCCACGGAAAGAAACGATTACATTTCTCCGTTTTAATTCCCCTTGAATTTTATTTATATCCGCACCCGTAGGTACTCGTAAACCCACCAAATGATGCGTTCTAAATGCTACATCTTCCACCCAATAACCTTTAGATTGTAAGGTTTTCAGCGGTTCTTCCAACAGATTTTTACAGTAGTTTTGAATATTCTCCACGCCCCAATCCAAGAGTTGATTGAGCGATGTTTCCAGCATTGGATTTAGGATGAAATTACTTCTTTCCCCTACATTATAACGGTCAGCTTTTGGGCGATAATTATCTTGATAAATGATTAAACTCCTGAAATCTTCCGATCCAACCCGATTAATCCAATTGCGTTCGATGGATGAACCCGTATCGAAATATTCGCCAAAATAAGCTACTCCCGCTGAGTACGGCCCAAGTAACCATTTGTAGCCCACATTGATCAAAGCGTCGGGTTTAATTGTCTGAATATCAATGGGTAATGCGCCAATAGATTGAGCGCCATCAATGATAAATAATGCTCCGTAAAGTCTGCATTGCCGACCAATTGCTTCTAAATCAAACCGAGTGCCATCCGCCCAATGCGTGGGAGAAATCACGACCAAACAGGTATTGGCATTGATAGAATTTATCAACGTTTCATTCCAAATTTTACCCCGATTTTCGAGCGTAGTAGGTGGGAGGACAGTCTTGATTTTCAGCCCTTTTTCCATACAAATTCCTTCCCAAGCATAGACATCCGAAGGGAATTCTTCATGAACCATTACAATTTCTTGCCCTGATTTTAGGTTTGGTTTAAACCCTAAATTTCTCGCCACAATTGCCATGCCGTAGGACGTGGAGGGAATCATGGCGATACGTTCAAAATCGGGACAATTTATCAGTTTAGCGAATGCTTTTTGAACGGGAATGGTTGTTTCAAAAAAGGTTTCTTGCGTGATATTTTGGGGATTAGATTTACGCATAATTCCCTCTAAACCAGCTTTTTCTACTGATTTTAGATTGGGTGACATCGTGGCACAATTGATATAATGAATGCCTTCTTCGAGGCTAAATAGTGATTTTTGAGATGGGAGCATGGTTTGTTGATAAAGATGATTTTATAAAAATACGAATAGTTCTTTCCATTTCTTAAAACCTCTCTGTTAAAATATTTTAACGACCTTAAAAACCCTAAAAACAATACATATATCCGATTGATAATTGCTTTTATTCTATGGAAATCTGTCGTATATTTTAACAATTTACCTCCATGAAAACAACCTAAACACAAGCCCAAATGATTTTTGTTACGGTTAATCAAAAACAAAAAATATTATCCTGTTACTATGGCATCGTAATTTTACGCTTTTTTGTCTCCAAAACAGCAAGCAAAGAATGTACGCCGGAAGTATTGGTTATTTTAAATAACCCTTTGATCGTGAAAAGTCTATCCGTATTTATCGGGCTTTTCTTATCCATTTTTTCTGCATCATTGGATATGACAAAACGGAAAATAAATTACAGATACTAAACCTCAAAGCCAGTATTTCGAGAAGAGGAAAGAAAAATTTACCGAATGTTTTCTGAAGGAAAATTTATTTTCCTCCGTATATTTTACTTTTTAAATCCAAAAACATGGAACGAATGCACCTTTAATTATCTGTTTAATGTTGTACTCACGAAAATCGAAAGATTTTCCGACATTACAATCATTACGGGAACATTAAATGTGAAAGTTTTTGGAGGGGATAATAAGAAAAATGATACGAATATCAAAGACCGTATCATCGTTGGAAAACGTTGGGTGAAGCATACTTTGCTGACTCTGAATTTTGAGTTATTAAACATACGGAAGTCGTTTTTTTAAAGGACGACTTCCGTATGTTTTCGTGAAATTATTCCTTACTGCCTTGCACTTTTCCGCCAACTTTCTTTTCCATTCCAGGCTGAAAAATTTCAAAATTCTCCTTCTTCTTGGCATCAGCAACGATTTTTTTGACATCATCCAAGAGTTTTTTAGCATCATAAATCACCCCGTCTTTAATCGTATATTTCACGCCACCTACTCGCACGACTTCGTTCTTATCAGTTAATCTAATAGCCCCCGTTCCGTAGAGATTTTTGAGATTTTTTAAAGGATTTTCTTCCATAATGATCATGTCCGCCAATTTTCCAACTTCCACCGAACCAATTTTATCTGCCATGCCCAAAGCTTCTGCACTTTTGAGTGTTGCAGCTCTGATAACTTCCAATGGATGAAAACCGGCCTCACGCAAAAGTTCCAATTCACGGATGTAGGCAAAACCATATAATTGAAAAATAAACCCCGAATCCGAACCCGTCGTCACTCGTCCACCCCGATTTTTATATTCATTCACAAACGCCATCCAAATTTTGTAATTTTCTTTCCATTGCACCTCTTGTTCCGTTCCCCATTCTTGCCAGTATGAGCCATGCGAAACCCTTGAAGGTTGATAAAAACGCCATAATTGAGGTAAGGTATATTCCTCATGCCACTCCGCCCGACGAGCCAACATCAACTCACGATTTGCTTCATAAATATTAAAAGTTGGGTCAATGGTAAAATCTTATTTTAACAATTCGTCCATCACGTCATTCCAACGTTTTGAGCCTTGTTTTGCCGCTTGTTTCCACAATTTCCCCGCTTCTTCAAAACGATTTTGTTCGTTCGAATAATTATAATCGGCCGGGTAATCTTGAATCGTCTGACTGTCAAAAAGTGCCTCTGGAAGTCCGTACCAGTGTTCCATCGAAGTTAAACCTGCTCTGGCGGAGTTCAATACATTCCACCGAGCCACATCCACTTGGGCGTGGTGAAATGCCGAACGTAACCCTAATTCTTTATTTCTACGCAAAGCTGCATCAATTACTTCGGGTCTTGCGCCAAAGAATTTAATGCCATCCGCTCCCTTTTTTGCATTTTCTTCTACCCAAGCTCTGGCTTGTTCTGCGGTAGTGATTGACTCCTTTGAACCCATTCCAAAAGCAGTATAAGCCAAGATTCGGGGAGCAGTAATTTCATTTTTGGCAGACTTCATTTTTTGATCGAGTGTCCAGTCCAAACCATTACCCGCCGATGGGTCACGAATGGTGGTGATACCGTGTCCAAGCCACAATTTATAAACGTATTCCGCTGGTGTTCCTTGCGATTTTCCGCCAATGTGTCCGTGCATATCTATAAATCCTGGAAGCATATACATACCCGTACAATCCAATTCTTTATCGCCCTCATTGAGTTTCGGACGACTTTTGGGGTCAATTGGCACACCCGGATAACCCACTACTTTAATTTCAACGATTTTATTTTTCTCCACCACAATATCACAAGGTCCTTGCATGGGCGAGCCCGTACCATTGACAAGATTTACACCCCTGATTATCAGACGATTAAATTGCCCATCACCTTCAGCCCGTGGAGGAGCTTTTTCTATTTGGGCTTGGGTGGCAAATGTGAAAAAGAATGTGAGGAGAATAAGGGAAAGTTTTTTCATGATTGATGAATTTCTATATGTTTGTATGTAAGTTAATAATTTTACTTCTTTAAAATAAATTTCCTGTAATTTTACAAAACTTGAATCTAAAAGCACCATGAAAAAAATCTATTTTCTTTTCGTTACCAGCCTAATAACGTTTAATACTTACGCCCAAACTACCCTCAAATATTCGGGAAATGCCACTACCACCTATTTTGGATTTAATTACAAAATAGCGGGTATTGGCGACATGGATGTTTCAAATAATGCAGACCAAATTGGAACTCATATTGGATTATTTGGTCAAGCTACTAATGCTCGAGGCATCAATATTGGAGTTTATGGAACAACAAAACAAAATACACTTACCAGTAATGTATATTACACAGCAATATATGGAAACAATCTTTCAAACCAATTGAGTATTCCCAGTGGGTATGTTACTGGAGGTTCATTTTTTGCCAGAAATTATGGTGATTATGCTATTACTAAAGGCATTGAGGTGGCTGCAAGTGGAACTAATAATTCTTCAAATGTTATTGGGATGGATGCTACGGCATATAACACAGCTAATACAACTTCAAATAGAACAATTGCAGTAAGAGGAATAACAACCTCTGGCAATTCCACGACCCTATTTTATCAGGATACTACTAACCCAGGGGGTTACTTCAGTAGTAATGATGGACAAGGAGTTTATGGAACAACCACTGACGGTTATAATTATGCTACCGTTGGCAAAATTTCTCAAGGGGTTACAGGCTATAGTAATATAGAAAATGCGTACATTAATGCTGGTGTTTTAGGGGCTGTTGCGGGTTCGGGAAAGAATAAATATGGTCTTTGGGGCTATCTGTTGGGACCTGCTGGAACTGATTTATCGGCAGCAGTATTTGCTACTGATGTAGTTGGAGCAAATAACACTCATGCGGGATATTTTCAGGGAAAAGTTACTATAAATGGCAATTTAACGATAAATGGAAATTCAAGTGCCTCGGGCGTAAAAACTTTTAGAATTGACCACCCCCTTGACCCTAAAAACAAAATCCTTCGCCATGCCGCCATGGAAAGTAATGAGGTTTTGAATCAATATAGTGGCAATATTACCACAGATACTTCGGGTTACGCTACCGTTACTTTACCCAACTATTTTGAGACTTTGAATAAAGATTTTCGCTATCAGTTGACTGTAATTGGTTCTTTTTCACAAGCCATCATTAAACAGGAAGTAATTAATAATCAGTTTACTATTCAAACCAATCAGCCTTCTATAAAAGTAAGTTGGCAAGTTACAGGTGTACGAAATGATAAACTAATGCAATATACTCCATTTGCAGCTGAAACCGAAAAAACAGATACTGAAAAAGGAAATTATCTAAGTCCAGAAGCATACGGGAAGCCTTCAAATACCAATACATTGCCATCAATTCCATCTTTGAGTTTACCAAAAGATAAGAAATGAAAATTGGGTCAACTCAGAGTTGATTAATTAGTTTTATCAAAATTGGTTTGAAAGCATAATAACTTTCAAACCGATTTTATTTTCTACCAATTCTTCCAAATAAATATGGTTTTTGTTGAAATTGCGTAAATTGCCAACCACTCATTCAACAACATTATGAACAAATTTATCCGAAACAATTTTTTAGCCATTTGCATCACTTTGGCAGTTATTTATGCCTTCGCCAAAAAAGCAACTATTTTTCAGCAAGAATCAAAACCTAAAGTGGAAACTATTTTGTCCATCAATCAAGAGACAAATAAAACGTTTACTGATTATTGGAAAAATGGTAAAATAGAAATTACAAAATACGACTTAAAAGAAGATTCAATATCAGTAGGAGAGGGGAGTTTAACTTTTTCTATTGACTACGTAGAAGGCGTAAATAAAACCGATTCAATTCAAACATTACATTCAGATTTTTCGGGTAAAATTCATCAGGAAAAATATGATTATTCTGCGATGACTTCTACCTATTTACCATTAAATCTTACAGTTCGTCCTCATGCGATGAAAGTGATAAATTCTGTGCAAGAACCAACCGAGAGTTCATTTTTAGCATTATCTCAGATTCCGAAATACTACGAAATGATTGCCAAAAATACTTTTAAGGAAAAAACAAAAGAGCATTTTGTATTAGAACGAAAAAATTTAGAAGATGAATTATGGGCAAAAATTAGAATAAATCCTAATGATTTGCCTACGGGAGATATTGAGATTATTCCAAGTTTCGCTTTTTGGCAATCGGTCAGAAAATCGCCCAATATTTATGAAGCAAAAGCAGAATTGAAAGATTATGTAGGAACAGAATTTACGGGTAAAAAACTAAAAATTTACACATTAGATTATCCCGATTTGAAGCGAAATTTGTCAATCGTTTTTGAAGGAGCATTTCCTTTTGAGATTGTGGGTTGGAAGCGGGTTAGTGAAGGGAAGGTTGCGGTTGGAGTTAGGGAATAGGCCTTATCTACAAAGGTACTAAGACTCCAACAAAACTTTGTGACTTAGTGCCTTTGTGGCTAAAACTACTACACTTTCACCCCCAAAATCCCATCGGGAGAATCATAGAAAGTGATATGTCCAGATTTTTTTGTTAATTCCGCCCACGTCAAATTTTCAATGGTCATTCCCACTACCGCACACGTTGGCATTGAACCAATTTCCTCACCCGTTAGATATTCAGCTAAGTAACTAATACTTGGATTATGCCCCACAATCATGACTGAATCCATACTTTCTGAAACTTCACTCAAGGCATCTAAATAATGCTTTGGCGAACTCTCATACAAATCTTCAACAACTTTAACTACTTGATTATCAAGTTTTAATTGCTCGCAAAAAACTTGAGAAGTCATTTGTGTACGTTCTGCGTGTGAGGTTAAAATTAGGTCAATTCCTTGCATTTTTGAAGCAAGGTGTCTGCCCATACGAGCGGCATCAATCATTCCATTCGCAACGAGCGGACGGATTAAATCTGGACTTACGGAGTCAGATGCCTGTGCGTGACGGACTAAATATAAGGTTTTTGTCATTATTATTTAATGGTAAAGTTTTAAAAATTGAGCATTGAACATTAATACACTTTTAGAATTCCTCCTACCGAATTACCACCGTCCCTAATTCTTTTGCAATATCTTTCTCAATATTTTTGGCTTGCATAAACATTTCCAAAAGGCGAGTTTGCTCGTTCATGTTGGAGGTTTGGGACATTTTTTTCATAATTTCCTTCATCTGTTGCTCGTTATAAGCCTTTTTCAGTCGGAGAATATTTTGATAAGCCAAATCTGCTAACTTGTCGATTTCCGTTGGAACGATAATGTCATGTTTAACCCAAGCTTCAGAAATTGAATAACGTTCAGACGAAAGATTGATTGCTTCATGTTGAATTTTCTCTAATTTGTGGCCAATAAAATGTTGGGCATTCAAGATATTTCCTTGCAAAAGTTGTTCTCGAAATATGGTTAAAATATCTTGATAAATAGGCGTTGCAAAATTCATTCCGTCTATTTCGGCTAAAATATAATGCGTCACCGTTACGCCAGGGGCCACGCCAGGGTCAACATCTTTTGTGCCATGATTTATCAATAACCGAATACACTCCAATTCCTGCAAACCCATACCCGAAATAACCGTTCTGGGCGCTTCGGGAGGATCAATGATGGGTTGAGCAACTTGTTGATTTGGCGCAAAATCTCCTAAAAATCCAGAAAATTCTTCATCTTCCGAAAAACTGGGCATATCGCCCAAATTGATGTTCGGAGCGGGTTTACTGAGCGTTACGCCTTTCGGTAAATCGTTCTGCAAACGTTGGCGATTATTATCTCTTTCTCGGTCTTTATCTTTTTGTCGGCCTCTTTCAATGGTTATTTTATTACTTTCCGAAATCAATAATTGTTCATCAATCTGCATCAAACTGGCCGTTTTTTGAAAAAATATCGACCTTTTTATCGAATCTGGAATTTTGGAAATACTTCCCACCATATCCTTAATTAACTCGGCACGTTTGAAAGGGTCGCCTCCTGCTTCTTTTAAGGAAAGTTCAGCTTTGAAGGTAATAAAATCGGTAGCGTTATCTTGAATATTTTTTACAAATGCTTCAGAACCAATCTTTTGAACATAACTATCAGGATCTTCGCCTTCTGGGAAAACGACTAATTTTACGTTCAATCCTTCTTCCAAAATCATGTCCATTCCACGCAAAGAGGCTTTTATACCAGCCGAATCACCATCATAAAGCACCGTAATATTTTGCGTAAATCGACCGATTAAACGAATTTGTTCAATCGTCAAGGACGTTCCCGAAGAGGCAACTACGTTTTCAATACCTGCTTGATGCAAAGAAATTACATCCGTATATCCTTCCACCAAATAGCAAACGTCCTTCGTTCTGATGGCATTTTTGGCTTGAAAAATTCCGTAAAGAACATTCGATTTATGATAAACCTCCGTTTCGGGCGAATTCAAATACTTCGCTTGCGACTTATCTGCCTTTAAAATTCTCGCTCCAAAAGCAATCACTTTTCCAGAAACGTTATGAATTGGAAAAGTTACCCGATTACGGAAGCGGTCGAATGATTTATGCTGGTTGCTACCAAAGCTTGACTGTTCACTATCCTTAATAATCGTTAGTCCCGCCTTCTCCAAAACCTCTAAACTATACCCATTTTTTAAGGCTTCTTTCGTGAAGGCATCCCAAGATTCGAGACTGTACCCTAATTCAAAAGTATTAATTGTTTTATCCGAAAAACCTCTTTCTTTGAAATATGGATAACCGACAGATTGCCCTTCGTCATGTTTCAAAAGGTTATTTTGGTAATAATTTTTGGCGTAATTCAAGACAATTAAAAGGCTTTCTCGTTCATTTTGCGACTGTAATTGCTCGTCAGTCATGACGGTTTCTTGAATTTCGATGCCGTATTTTTTCGCTAAATGTCTGAGTGCTTCACCGTATCCCAAACCTTCAATATCCATGATAAAACGGATAGAATCTCCCGCTTTTCCACAACCAAAACATTTATAAATTCCTTTGGCGGGCGATACCGAAAATGAAGGTGATTTTTCGCCGTGAAAAGGACAGCACGCCCAAAGATTCGCCCCTTTTTTCTTCAAAGACACATAGTCTCCGATGACATCCGCCACATCGGCAGATTGTCTTATTCGTTCTATGGTTGCTGGATCAATTCTCATGGGTTCTTTCTTTATTCAAAATTACATTTTTTGTTTGATTTGTACTTCTATTTTGCTCGATATTCATACAGACCTACTTATTATACAACGGAATCATCGCTTTGTAATATCAATTTCAAATTATTTTGTAGCTTAGTATTTACCAATTATTCAAAAAAAAACTTCAAAATCTCAATGAAAATACTCTCCATTTTAGGAATAATACTCATTTTAGGCTCATGTACAGTATTCAAAGGTCAGAAAATGACGAAAACCGAACTGTTTTTTGGTCTATCAAAACCTGGTGGACAAATTATTTCAACGAAAGATTGGCAAGCTTTTGCCGATACTGTCATTGCTAAAATTTTCACCGAAGGTTCAACAGTTATTGATGTTCGTGGGCAATGGCTTGGACAAGATGGAAAGCTCGTTTCTGAATCTTCAAAAATGTTAATTGTCATTTCAACATTAAGTTCAGAACGCTCAAAACAGATAGATTTAGTAAGAGAAAAATACAAAAAATATTTTCAACAACAATCGGTAATGCGGGTAGATAAGGCTGTGCGGGTAGAATTTTAAAATAACTTACCAATTAAATTGTAAAAATTGTGACTATTCATAAAATGTCTTGTCATACATAGATAGGAGGTAAATACCTAACCGTTGGTTGTATCGCCTTGCTGTTATTTTTGGATAGTAGAAACTCTTCGCCCTCGTGGTAAAGAGTTTTTTTTTGATTACTTGATTATATAGTTGAAAACTAATAACTTAATGTTCTATTCAAACTCAAAATGTAGATGATTTCTCAACAAAAAGATGGCAAGAATTTTGTTAAGATATTTATGAACACAACCAATTTTATCAATATAATTAATTATGTTCAACCAAAATTTCTTACTGATGAAAACACAACAACTAATTATTTCTTTTAAGAGAATTCTAAAAAAACACGCCCCATTATTGGTAATTGCCCTTTTTACGTTATTTTTAGATTCCTGTAAAGTGAAAGAAACGGACGTTACGCCTGTTACTCCTGCAACGGATACGTCTCCTGCTAATAAATTTTCCGCAGAAGTTGCCACCAAATGGGCTGATTTACAACTTCAACTTACCAAAACCACAGCGGGTTATACGCCACCAGTTGCTTCTCGGGCGTATGCCTTAGGAGGTTTAACGATGTATGAATCCGTAGTGGGCGGATTACCAAATAATCAATCGCTTACGGGGCAACTATCCGCCTTAACGACGTTGCCTACCCCCGAAACAGGCAAAGAATATAACTGGGCTTTAAGTGCTAATGCTGCCGAAGCTACCATGATGCGAGCTTTATACGCTGAGGTTTCTCGTCCACAAGCGGTGGTGAATAAACGAGTTATCGATTCGGTAGAAGTGGTTTTGAAAAATTCTTATAAAGTAAACGTGGCGCAAGATATTGTAGATCGTTCAGAAAAATTAGGACAAGATATTGCCAATGCGATAGTTGAATGGTCAAAAACTGACGGTGGTCACGAAGGATATAAACGTAATTTTCCTGCAACTTACATAGTTCCCGTGTATGATGGAGCGTGGCAAACGACTGAAAATGGGCAAAAAATCCCGATGCAACCTACGTGGGGAGCTAATCGTACGTTTGTTCCTTCCAATCAAAATATGACAGTGCCAATGCCAATACCATTTTCTTCGTCCTTAGTATCGCCTTATTTCTCAACTTATTTTGAAGTTTATACCAAAAGTAAGTCATTAACGGATGAGGAAAAAGCAATTTCAGTGTGGTGGGCGGATAATCCAGTAGAAACTTTTACGCCTCCTGGACACTCGTATAATATTGCTAATATCGCCGTAAAACAAACAAAAGCTGGTTTAGGAAAAGCAGCAGAGGCATTTGCTCGTACGGGAATTACCGTAAATGATGCGTTTATTAATTGCTGGAAATGCAAGTTTAAATTTAATAATGAGCGTCCTTATACGATGCTCCGCAGAACAGTTGATGCTAACTGGAAACCATTTTGGCCAGCACCGCCTTTCCCAGGTTTCCCATCGGGTCACGCCACGCAATCAGGAGCCGTCTCAGCAGTTTTAACGGATTTCTTTGGTGATAATTTTGCTTTTGTGGATGATTCTCACGTGGGAAGAGGAAAAGATCCAACCACTGGTATTGCATTTAATGCCCGTTCTTTCAAAAGTTTTAATCAATTTGCAATCGAATCTGCTGATTCTCGTTTTTATGGTGGAATTCACACTCGCCAAGATAACGAAACGGGTTTGTCAGAAGGGCAGAAAATTGGTAAAAATGTAATTGCTTTGAAATTTAAAAAATAAAGATTCATTAAAAAAATTGCCAAATTTCAGAAGTTGGCAATTTTTGTTCTTTAATCAAAATAAACTTCTTTCTGTGGATTATTTCGATAATCAAACATCATTTTTATTTGTGAAAATACATTTCTTGGCTCTGAAAGCAGAGGGATATTTTCCAAACTAAAATATTGAATATCAGATGTTTCTGTGGTATCTTTTGAAATCTCACCACCAATTTTTTCACAGAGAATAAAAATCTTATAAACGTACCAACCTTCAGGAGGATGCGGATGATTTCGTTTATCGAAAATACCTAAAACTCTCACCGTTTTAACATCCAATCCTGTTTCTTCTTGTACTTCTTTTACAGCTACTTCCGCAGGCGTATAACCCACATCTGCCCAACCACCTGGGAGCGACCAACGGCCATCTACTTTTTCTTTGACCATCAAAATTTCTCCCGATTCATTAAAAACGACCGCTCTAATATCCACTTTTGGCGTTTGATAACCGTCTCTTTCTTGGGTAAAAAGATTGCCAATTTTTTCGATGGGTTCATCCGTTAATTGCCCCAAAATCTGGACACTAATATCCGCTATTTCTTGGTAACGTTCACGGTCAAAAGGTTTGTCATCGCTGTAAAAAATGCCCGCTTGAGCGATTGATTGTAGGCGTTTAGCGATGGAAAGGAGGGTGGTATTTTGCATAAGATTATTTTTTTTGCAAATTTAGCGTAGCTAAGGCTTTAACTGTTATTATTTCATATTATTAAAATATTTTAAAGACTACAAAATGAAAAAGAATATCGAATTATTAGAACCAGACCGTATTTATCACCTTTACAATCGTGGAATTAATGGCGATAATATTTTCAAAGAAGAACGAAATTATTCCTATTTCTTAACAAAATACGCTCAATATATCGAACCAATTGCGGAAACTTTTGCTTATTGTTTACTCAAAAATCATTTTCATATTGCCATTAGAACAAAAAGTGAAGATGAGATAATTGATTTTTATGTGAAGAAAAAGACGAAAAACGTTTCGGATAAGGATGAGAACGTTGGCAAGGTTCAAAACCTTGCCAACGTTAAACCTTTCAAAGATGAGAATATCAATATACCTTCTGCGTCACACATAATTAGTAAACAATTTGCATTTTTATTTAACGGATATGCACAAGCTATTAATAAAGCCAATAATCGAACAGGCGGACTTTTTGAAGAACCATTTCGCCGAATTTTAGTAGATACAGATGCTTATTTTACAGAATTAATTTATTACATTCATTTTAACCCAGAAAGGCATGGCTTTGTAAAAGATTTCAGAGCATATCCTCACTCATCATACCATTCACATTTAAGTAAAGCAATGACAAGGTTAAGACGGGAAGAAGTTTGGGATTGGTTCGGAAATAAAGACGAGTTTGAAAAATTCCATACTGGGAATCCAGATTTGAATAATTTGAATAAATTTATTCTTGAATTTGAATGAAAATAAGCTGTCACTAAAACGTCGTCAAGTTTCAACCAACCGGGGAGGAACTTGACGACGTTAAAACGTTACTTAAATTTACTCTAATTCGCTTTTGGAGCTTTATAATTCAACGGTCTCCAAGTATTATTTTTAGAATTTATATCTGGGAAAACGTGGTCAGGGTCAATGGTTACTGACTTTAACGGTAAAGTTGTCGTACTCTTGAATGTCCAAGAACCACCTCGTTGCCAAATTTCAATGGGTAATGTAACTCTTTCTTTGGTACCTCCCGCCATTTCCATTTCAACGATGGCAGGCATAGCTAATTTTTCCAAGTTTTCAATCGTAATAATTGCCCCGTTTTTTGGGTCTTGTTCAATGTATTGCACATCTTTTACCGATTGGTCGAGTTTCCACGTTTCATAAAACCAACCTCTCCAAAACCACGATAAATCTTCACCAGCGGCATCTTCCATTGTTTTAAAGAAATCATGAGGTGTTGGATGTTTAAATGCCCAACGCTTAATGTATTCACGGAAAGCATAGTCAAAACGTTCTGGTCCAAGAATTTGCTCACGCAACATTTTTAATCCTAAACCTGGTTTGTAATAAGCTTCAAAACCCAATCCGTTTGGTTGAATTACGTCTGGAATATTCATAATTGGCTCAGCAGACTCACGAAATAATTGCTTCGACATTTGGTGCATATCAATTTTTGCTCCTTTGTATTCGCCATTATTAAAGCCATCGGTTGAATAAAAATTGATAAAAGTATTAAAACCTTCATCCATCCAAGCAAATTTGCGTTCGTTTGAACCCACAATCATGGGAAACCAGTTGTGCCCAAATTCGTGGTCAGTTACGCCCCAAAGGCTTTCTCCTGAACTATTACTACCGCAAAAAACAATTCCTGGATATTCCATTCCACCCACAACTCCCGCCACATTGGTTGCCACAGGATACGAATATTCGTACAGCCATTTCGAGTAATATTCAATGGCTCCTTTCACGTATTCAGTCGAGCGTGACCAAGATTTATTTCCATCTGATTCAGAAGGGTAAGCCGACATTGCCAATGATTTTTTACCGCTTGGTAGATTTATTCTGGCTGCATCAATGATGAATGCTTTTGAAGAAGCGAAAGCCACATCACGAGCCATCGAACAACGGAATTTCCACGTGATTTTACCCTCTTTTTTCGGACGAGAATTTTCTTTGCCAACCTCATCTTTCTCGATAATCATAACTGTTTTGTCGCTATTTGCGGCCTCAGCCAAACGCTTTTGCTGTTCAGAAGTCCAACATTCAGTTGGGTTAGTCAATTCTCCCGAACCTACCACAATATGCGTTGAAGGCACCGTAACGGCATATTCAAAGTTGCCATATTCCAAGTAAAATTCGCCCGCTCCTAAATATGGAAGCACGTTCCAACCTTCGATATCATCATACACGCACATGCGTGGATACCATTGGGCGAGTTCAAAAACAGTTCCATTTTTGGCCTCTTGTGTACCCATACGGTCAGAACCATATTTTGGGATATTGAAAGAGAAAGTTACTTTAATTTTTGCGGCACCAGTTCTTTCCACCAAATGCGAAGCCAACTTGATTTGCATGCGGGTGTCAGTTACGTAAAAATCAGCGGGTTTTCCATCAATCGTTACCGATTTTACTTGGTAACCACCCTCAAAACTTGTGTTGCCAAAACGTCCACCCGAGATTGGCGTTGTCAATCCACCCCGAGATTTTGTGTTGAATTGGTTTTGGTCTAACTGTAACCAAAGAAAATTTAATTTATCGGGAGACGCATTTTTATAAGTAATCTCAACGTCTCCATCCACAATATTTTTAACATCATCTAAAGAAACATTGATTTTGTAATCAGCCGAATTTTGCCAATAATTAGCTCCAGGTGTTCCTGAGCCACTTCGAGTAGGCGTTGAGAGGGTGTAATTGAACAAGGGATTGAACAAATCATATTGACTATAATTTGACTTTTGTGGGACTTGTTGGGCCATAGACCCAAATGTGCCAAGCAGGGCGGTGGCAGCAAAAAATAGTTTTTTCATTCCTTAATGTATTTGCGTAAATAATTTTAAATCACAATATAGTCAAATAACAGAAAAATATAATCAGTTGTTGTTTAGAGGGTTTTAATAAATGATATTTGGTAAAATTTGTCAAACAAAAAGGTCTTCCAAAATTTATAGAAGACCTTTTTAGTTAAATTTCTTAAAATTATATTTATTTTTTTACTGGTGGGGCGGTGGTAAATGAAATTGGTAAAACGTGATAAGCACTCACCGCATCCCCTTTTACAGAGGCTGGCAACCAAGTGGGCATCATTTTAATTACCCTAATTGCTTCTGAATTACACTCATCATTTGGTCCTTTTACCAAGTGAACTTTATCTACTCTTCCATCTTTTCTAACGACAAATCTTATAAAAACACGACCCTTAATTTCTTGTCCCTTTAAGACTTCTGGAATCTTTAAATTTTGGGCAAAAAATGCTTTCATAGCATCTATACCCCCCATAAAACTCGGCGCAATTGTTGGACTAATATAAATAGAATCTCTGTCAATTTCATCAAGATCGTTTACTTTTAAACCTCCCGTATTATAAAATTTCTTTTCTTCCTCCGTCAAAATTGTTTGTTTGAATTCCGCTTTTGGCTTGTTTGATTCCGTGACAACCCTGCCATTGATCATCAAAGAAGGTGATTCATAAGTATTTGTAGGATCAGCAATGATTCCCCTATTTTCTTCAACTTTATTACTCACTTCTCTGATTTTAGAAGGAACACTTTTTGCAGAAGTCGTTGAAACATTTTTTATCCCTAACGTTGCTTTTGCTTTTGCGATACTGGCTTCTAATTCATCCAATTCTTTCTCATCAAAATCTTCATCTTCGTCCGCAATTATTTGTTCTGTTACCGATTTTTCGGGCAACAATGACTTCGTTGCTCCTGTCATAGGAGACGTTTGAGTTTCAGCGATTTTTTTAGGGGTAGGTACAGAAGCAGTGTCAATTTTTGATGAACTGACTGTAGGCTTAACGATATATTGGGCAAAGGAGATTAGTCCAAAAAAGCATAAAAGTACGCTTAAAAATAATATCTTTTTCATGGATTGTAAGGGAATAATTGGGGTATAGTCAAACGAAATATTTGCAAATCTTATGCCAAGACAAGCTCATCATTAATGATATTTCAGATTTAAACTAAAAATTTTATACCGCCGCCGATAAATAGAAAGGACAGTAAACATAACACGCTCAGAATGAATCAACAAGCGAATGGCGGTAGGCTTTTGAAATGACTAACCAAAAGTATTACTTTTTTGCAAAATGTAATACTTTTTTTAATACTTTGTTTTATATACTTACTTTAAAAGCTAAAAATCGTGATAAAGTTTGTTTTAGTGATTTTGTTAATACCTCAATGTAAGCACAGTATCGGCTTTAAAATATCGTTTTACGGTAATATCAAGCGAATTTTCTTTCTTCGCAATAGAATTATACGGCAATACAAAATCACCAATATTCGACTTTTCATTTAAGAAACTGATAATTCTCTTTTGATTGTTAGCGGTCTGAATTTCAACCACATATTCAACCTCATTTTTAGGAGGAATTACGTTGTACCATTTCCTCAAAATTTTACCGCTAAAAGGGGCTGCTTTCACTTCATTTTCACCTCTAAAAGAAGTTTTTGGTGCATTTCTTTTCGTAAAATAATCAATCCCAAAGGCAATTACAGCGATGGCAACGATAACGGGTACAATCGTTTTTGTGAGGGGATGAGGTTCTTCTTTAGACCGTTTTGGACCGCCACCACCTCCTCCAAGCATATTGCCAATAAGGGGCATTTTTAATTTTGGTCTTTGGCGACTTACGGGTCTATATGACGAAGGTGTTTGTTCCATTTTATTTTGTGCGTTTTTTTGTAAAAATAAACAAAAATTAGGAGAATAATATGGTTTTATTCTCCTAATTTTGAACGAAATGATTTTCGAAATATTATGAAAGAAAAAGACAAATCTCTTCCGCCATTCATCAAATCTTGGCAGCAATTATATTGGCTTGTTGTGGGAAACTTAGCCTTAATGATTCTGCTATTTTATCTTTTTGGGGAATATTTTGGGTAACTTTTTATGCAGTTACTTTCACCAACTCCACTAATTTATCCACGACAAAATCAATTTCTTCGATTGTATTATATTTTGAAAAAGAGAACCTTACTGATGGACGGTCGAGTGAGGCGTTTAGTGCTGTGAGTACGTGCGAACCGATATCCGAACCGCTTGTGCATGCACTTCCTCCCGAAACTGAAATTTTGTTGATGTCTAAATTAAAAATAAACATATCTCCTTCGTCGGATGGGGGAAAACCTACGTTTAAAACGGTATAAAGGCTTTTTTCTAAGTTATCCGAATCTCCGTTGAATTGTATGTCTTCTATGTTTTGTCTTAATTTATTAATCATTCTTTGCTTCAAACCCTCAATGTGTTTACGGTGTTCGTCCATGCCCGAATAAGCAATTTCTAAGGCTTTCGCCATGCCTATAATTCCATAAACATTTTCAGTTCCACCACGCATATTGCGTTCCTGTGACCCTCCGTGAATAAGCGGTTGAATCTTATTTTTTGAATTAATGTATAAAAATCCTACGCCTTTTGGGCCATGAAATTTATGCGCTGCACCCACCAAAAAATCTATCTTCATCTGTTGCAAATCATGGCGATAATGTCCCATCGTTTGTACGGTATCAGAATGGAAAATTGCCCCGTAATCTTCACATAATTGACCCAAGATTGTCATATCCAAAAGATTTCCCACCTCATTATTTCCGTGCATTAACGAAACCAAGGTTTTTGGATTATCCCGTAATAATTCTTCCAGATGATTCAAATCAATGTGTCCTTTTGAATCCAAATCCACAAAACTGAGTTTGATTTTACCTTTTTTCTCTAAATATTCTAACGTGTGTAAAACGGCATGATGTTCAAGTGGCGAAGTGATGGCGTGCGTAATTTCAAATTTTTCAATAGAGCGAACAATCGCCATATTATCGGCTTCCGTTCCACCCGAAGTGAAAGTGATTTCTGCGGGCGAAGCATTCAAAAGTCCTGCGATGGTTTTTCTGGCACGTTCAACAGCACTCCTCACCTCACGCCCGTGTCCGTGAATAGAAGAGGGGTTTCCGAAATTCATTTCCATCATTGGCAACATGGCTTCAATTACAGCTTTGTCGATGGGAGTAGTAGCGGCGTTATCTAAATAAATTCTGTTCATTACTCTATTATATCTGTAAGTTTGATAGGAAATATATAAAATGTAAAATGTCAGGAACTTCGCCTGACATTTATATTAGTTATTATTATTTTAGTCAATGGTGAAAGATGAAAATTAAGTACAAGGACAATAAAACAGGAAATAGTTTTGCGGAAGTAACAAAAATAAGAAATTTGATGCTATTTTTTTTCTATTTATTAGGAGTAATTACTGTTAATAATTGTGTTGATAATGATTTATCGTAAATTTTTCTAATTCCCAGCCACAAATTCTTTCATATCATTCATCAATTTCTTCGCCAAAGCATCGGCTTTGTTGATTGAATCTGCCTCTGAATATATCCTGATAATGGGTTCCGTATTTGATTTACGAAGGTGTACCCATTCTTTATCAAACTCAATTTTCACACCGTCAATGGCATTAATTGGGTTTTTAGAATACTTCTTTTTCATTGCCTCCAAAACGCCATCAACGTCAATGTCAGGGGTTAATTCTATTTTATTTTTTGAAATATAATATTCTGGATATCCTTTTCTAAGCGCTGAAATTTTTTTGCCAAAATTTGCTAAGTGCGTTAGAAACAAGGCAATACCCACCAAAGCATCCCGTCCGTAATGTAATTCTGGATAAATAATTCCACCGTTTCCTTCACCACCAATCACGGCATTTGAAGATTTCATCAAAGACACCACATTCACTTCACCCACGGCAGAAGCATAATATTTTCCACCCGCTTTTTCGGTTACGTCACGCAAGGCACGAGTTGATGAAAGATTTGAAACAGAATTGCCTTTTTGGTTTTGCAAAACATAATCTGCCACCGCCACAAGGGTATATTCTTCACCAAAAGGAGAGCCATCATCGCACATAAAACAAAGTCGGTCAACATCTGGGTCAACCACAATTCCTAAATCAAATTTCTCTTTTTGAATGGCTTTGGTAATGTCCATCAGATTTTCGGGAAGCGGTTCTGGATTATGCGCAAAGTGTCCTGTGGGTTCGCAGTGCAATTTAGTGATTTGTGTCACCCCCAAAGCCTCCAACATCATCGGAACGGCAATGCCTCCCGTTGAATTGACGGCATCAACGATAACCTTAAAATTACGTTTTTTGATAGCTTCAACGTCCACCAAAGGCAATTTTAAAATCATGTCAATATGCTTTTTAAGCCAAGTGTCGTCGGTGGTATATGAACCTAATTTTTTAACATCAACAAAATCAAAATCTTCATTTTCAGCGATTTCCAATAAATCTTCTCCATCTTGTCCTGAGATAAATTCACCTTTATCGTTCAATAATTTCAAGGCATTCCATTGAATTGGATTATGACTTGCTGTTAGAATGATACCACCCGCCGCTTTTTCAACGGGAACGGCAACTTCTACGGTAGGCGTAGTTGAAAGTCCTAAATCAATGACGTTCAAACCCAAACTTTGGAGAGTTCCCGATACTAATTTAGAGACCATATCGCCCGATAAGCGAGCATCTCTTCCAAGTATAATGAGCTGATTTACAGGCTTTTTGCGTTTAAGCCAAGTGCCGTAAGCAGCAGTGAATTTCACTACATCAAGAGGGGTAAGGCCTTCGCCAACTTTTCCTCCAATTGTGCCTCTGATGCCCGAAATAGATTTGATTAGTGTCAATTTTTTATGAGTTATATGTTGTGAATGATGTGCCATTTTTTGTTTCTAAAATGTGGTTAATCAAAACAACTGTACAAGGGAATATTTGAGTACATTAATAAAGTTATAGAAAAAACGTGAATGTATCCTATAAAATTCAATCAACAATGGTTTTTTCTTATGAAATGTTATCAAACGGTATTACCATTCCATCCTCGGTAAAGGGCTGACTTCTTGCGAACAAAATTCTCCTTGTTCGGCTTTGAAGTGCGCAGCCATTGCAATCATGCCCGCATTATCGGTGCAATATTGAAAGGCAGGAATATAAACATTCCAATTTTCGATTTCCCCCAATTTTTGTATTTCAGACCTTAATCCCGAATTCGCAGAAACTCCTCCAGCAATAGCTATTTCCTTTATTTTATATTCTCTGGATGCTTTTCTGAGTTTTTGAAGAAGAATTTTTATGAGAATATTTTGCATGGAAGCACAAATATCGGCTAAATTTTCTTCTATGAAATTGGTATTTTTCTTTGTTTCTTTCTGCAAAAAATATAAAAATGCGGTCTTAATTCCAGAGAAAGAATAATTCAATCCTTTCATCTCGACCATCGGAAATTCAAAGCGATTTAGGTTACCTTGTTGGGCATATTTATCAATTAATGGCCCTCCAGGGTAGGGTAATCCTAAAAGTTTTGCGGCTTTATCAAACGCCTCGCCAACGGCATCGTCTTGGGTTTCACCGATGATTTCCATGTTTAAGGGCGAGCGTACCATCACAATTTGTGTATGTCCACCGCTTACAGTCAAGCACAGAAAGGGGAAATTAGGTTTTGGTTCATCAATAAAATGGGCCAACACGTGGGCTTGCATGTGGTTTACGTCAATCAACGTAATGTCCAAACCCATCGCAAAGGCTTTAGCAAAGGATGCACCCACTAAAAGTGAACCTAAAAGTCCAGGTCCACGAGTAAAAGCAATGGCGTTTAGGTCGTTTTTGGTTATATTTGCTTTTTGGAGAGCCTCTGCTACCACTGGAACGATGTATTGTTGATGTGCTCGACTCGCCAATTCAGGCACAACACCACCCCATTTGGTATGAATAGCCTGACTTGCCACAATGTTGGAACAAAGTTTGCCGTTGATAATAACAGCCGCCGAGCTGTCATCACAAGAAGATTCAATTGCTAAAATAATCATATTGCAAAGATAATATGTACTACTACAAAATAGACCACGGATTTTACGGATTGTACAGATTTTCACTGATAAAATTTTATAATGGATAATGAAAAGCTATTATTAGAAGATGTTACAGATGAAATCATTAATGCTTTTTATCTCGTTTATAATGAGTTAGGTTATGGTTTCTTGGAAAAAGTTTATCAAAACTCACAGTACTTAGAATTACTTTCAAGAGGGTTTAAAGTAGAGCCTCAAAAGCAAATAAAAGTGTATTTTAAAGGCAGACAAGTAGGAGATTATTATGCTGATATGGTGGTTAATGATTTAATAATTTTAGAATTGAAGACATCTGGAGGAATTGAATTGGAGCATGAAGCACAATTACTAAATTATCTAAAAGGCACAGAAATGGAAATTGGATTATTATTAAACTTTGGTTTAAAGCCTCAAATCAAAAGAAAAATATTTACGAATGATAGAAAAAAATCTTTGTCTAAATGGGCGAATGATTAGACCACGGATTCTACGGTAGTTACAGATTTACACGAATTTTTTTAAGATTTGTTAAATGTGCAACTCAGAATGAACGATAGAATCTATGAATCTGAAAATAAAAAAATCCGTACAATCTGTGGTCTAATATTTTGAATAACCATTATAAGAAAATCTGTGTAAATCCGTGGCATCCGTACAATCCGTGGTCTAAATCTGAGTTCCATTATTATATGTTATTAAAAATTTCTAAAATACTGACAAAACTTGTCCTCTATTCGATAGTAGGACTGCTTTTGCTTGTTGTTTTATTAGTTTTTTTTGGTCGTAACTCCTATGTACAAACCCGTTTAGCGCAATATTATGCCCCTAAAATTTCTGAAAAATTGGGCTATCCGATTGAAATTGACAAAGTAACCTTACGTTTTTTTGACGAAGCAACTTTGGAGGGCGTGCGGGTGAGAGATTATCAAGGAACCCAAATGCTTAATATTGAAAAGTTAGAGGTGAATTTGGATGCGGGAAGATTTTTAAATCTGACCATTCCATCTTTGGGATTCAAGGGAGATTCTACCAAAACTCGCTTGGATTACGTTCGCCTCTATCATCCTATTGTAAGAATAGTGACCGATAAAAAAGGCGACGTAAATATTGATGAATTTATCCGCAGAATTAATAAATTATTGGCTTCTCCAACGCCTAAACCAATTAATGCTAAGCCAACGCCTTTTATTATTACCGAAGCCGACATTGTGGACGGAATTCTGGTCATGGATGATGAAACTGAGAAACCTATGAACGACCCAAAATCGTTCGACCATTATCATTTTAAACTCGATGCCCTCAACGCCCATCTCAACGATTTTACGTTAATTCGTGATACAGTTTCTTTCCGAACCACGCTTCGAGCGTACGATAAAGCCTCAGATTTTAAGATTAAGACCCTGAAAACCAATTTCTTAATCTCGGATACGCAAATGCGATTTGATGATTTATTGTTGCGAGTAAATAATACGGTGATTCGTAATAAAATCACGATGTCGTTTAAAAGTCAGAAGGATTTTAAATATTGGAATTCACGGGTTAGGATGCAAGCGAACTTTGATTCATCGGTTGTTTTTACGAATGATATTGCCCGAATTGTGAATGATTTATACCAATACAAGGACATCTATTACCTCAATGGGAAATTTGACGGAACGGTTAACGACTTCAAACTCCAAAATTTTGATTTGTATTTTGGCAAAAAATCTAAATTGAAAGGAGATTTTTCATTCAAAGGATTACCCACCATTCCTATGACTTTGATGGACTTGAAAATGCGTAAATCTTACGTGCAAGTGACTGATTTAGAGAAATATATTGGAAAAGATGTGGCAAAAACGCTGGAGAAATTTGGTCATGTGATGTTTGATGGCACGTTTAAAGGCACAACTTCTGATTTTAAAACGATGGGTTTAATGGAATCTGATTTGGGCAAAGTTGATGTGGATTTAGCCATGACTTTAAAGTCGAATTCTGCCAATTCTTCCTACGATGGTTCTTTGAAATTAGATAGTTTTAAGCTAAGTAAACTTCTCGAAGATGCCGAATCTTTCGGAGATTTAACGCTTTCGGGGAAGATAAAAGGGCAAGGTTTATCCATTAAAAGTGCCGTTTTGGACTTTGACGGCACGGTTAACCAGTTTACTTACAATAAATATAATTATAAAAATATTCGTATTGACGGTAAACTTTCCAAAGAACTTTTTGATGGAAGAATAGCGGTAAAAGATACCAATTTAACTTTCGATTTATTCGGAAAAGTAGATTTACGAGAAGGCAAAGACCAAGTGGATTTATTGGGAAAAATTTCAAAAGCAAATCTCAAAAATCTCAATTTTACTAAAGAGGATATTAGAATTTCAACGATTTTAGATGTGCAATCGAGAGGGCGAAAATTGGATAATTTAGTGGGACGAGCCAATTTCTTGAATTTCTATTTAACCCTTGATAAAAAGAACTTAGTGCTTGATTCTTTGCAAGTTATCTCTCAATTGAGTGATAATAATCGTCGCTTGGCAGTACTTTCTGATTTAGTGAATTTGAATTTTACGGGGCAATTCAACCCTTCGCAGGCGATTAAAGATTTGAAGGTTTTAATTGAAGAATATAAAATTTATTTTACGGGCGATGAAGCCACTCGTCAGGCCTATTACGCTGCAAAACCTGCCATTATCCCTCAGACTTACAAGATTGATTATCAGTTTTATTTAAAGAATTTTGACCCAATTTTGGCTTTTATCTATCCCGAAGCACACATTTCGAAAAAGACCTTAATTGAGGGGAATTTTGGTATTGGCAATACTTCAACGTTCTCCTTAAATTCTAAAATTGATACGCTTTTATTGAATGAAAGGTATCGTTTTTTTAAATCAGAAATTGACCTCAACTCTTCAAAATTTTATAACAATCCCGAGGTTTTAGCATCCTTGATTTTGAATTCTGGAAGCCAAAAAATGAACGTATTGAGTCCAACAGAAAACCTTGAAGTTGAGGCTTCTTGGGAGAAAGATAGAATTGCTTTCACGAGTGGATTAAAACAAATTGGCACGACCAACAGAGCCAATTTGAATGGTACTTTGCGTTTCATTCAAGATGGGTTAGAATTGCAGTTCAAGAAGTCAAAATTTCATTTGTTGGAACAAAATTGGAACATAAATCCTGATAATTTGCTGACGATTATTGGGGATGAGCTGAAGTCTAAAAACTTGATTATCAATAATATAGAGCAATTTATTTCTTTAAATGGATTAATTTCTCAAGATTCATTGCAACCTTTAAAGTTTTCGGCAAAAAACTTTAAATTAGAAACGCTGGCGCCGCTTATTTCCATGAATTTGAAGGGTATAGTGAATGGCGAAGTTGATTTGAAAAATATTTATAAAAACGTAAATGCCGAGAGTAATTTGCGCATTGAAGGACTGGAAATTGATAATTTTTTAATCGGTAATATTTTTGGAAATGGCGTATTTGACAATGAAAAACAACGATTGAATGTAGATTATTCACTGGAACGTTTGAATACAAAAATTCTGGAAGTTAAAGGGATTTATGACCCAAAAAACACTGAAAATTCTTTAGATTTATTAGCCACTTTGAGCAAAACCGATTTGCAAATTTTAGAACCTTTCGTGAAAGGAATTTTCTCAAAAATGGGTGGCACAGCAGATGGGAAATTGAATATTTCGGGTAAATTGTCGCATCCAATTGTTGAAGGTGTAATTGATATTAAAAGAGGAACGTTATTTTTCGATTATTTGAAATCTGTTTTGAATTTTGAAGATAAAATTACGTTTGAACCCGATGAAATTAGAGCCAAATCCTTGCGTTTGACCGATGACGAAGGCAACAAAGGAACCTTGAAAGGAAGTGTATTTTATGACGGTTACAAGTCTTTTAACGTTCAATTAGCCGCTGAGATGAACCGTTTCAAAATCTTGAATACTACCCGAAGAGATAATGATTTATATTATGGAATTGGATACGCCACAGGGACGTTAAAATTAGGCGGAAGTTTTGATAATTTAACGATAAATACTAACCTTAAAACCGACCGAGGAACCCGCTTGTACATTCCGTTGGATAAAGCACAAGATGCTGGTAGTCAAGAAGATATAGAATTTGTGAGTGCCATCATCAAAAGAGATTCTGTTAATAAAAAACAACTGGTTTCAAACGTAAATACGAGTGGAATTAAGATGGATTTGAACTTTGAACTCACGCCCGATGCTTACGGCGAAGTGCAATTTGACAAACAAACGGGTGACATTATGCGAGCCAATGGTTCTGGAAAACTCAATTTTAAAGTGGATACGAGAGGCGGTTTTGATATGACGGGCGACTATAATATTGAGCGAGGAGATTATACGTTTACCTTCCAAAATATTCTGAATAAAAAGTTTAATATTACTCGTGGCAGTAAAATTTCATGGACTGGCGACCCGTACGAAGCCGTGGTGGATATTAAGGCTGTATACACCCAAAATTTGAGTTATTTAGGTTCTGTCATTGATACTTTGAATAGAGCAAGCCAATTTAAAGATGGACAATTTACTCGTCGTTATCCCGTTGATGTAACCATAAATTTGAGAGATAGACTCTTAAAACCAACTGTTACTTTTGATATGAAAATGCGAGATTTTCCGCAAAATCCCGAGTTTAATTCGGGGGTTACTGCCTTTGAAAATCGCATTAAAACGGATGAACAAGAGTTGAATAGACAAGTAAGTAATGTGCTTTTGTTGAACTCAATGTTACCTCAAAATGCGGGTGCTTTTGCCTCAATAAATTTGGTGAGTAGCCTTTCAGAACTGCTTTCTAATCAAATTAGTAATGTTTTCTCACAGATTGACCCAAATCTAAATGTTGATTTTTCGGTGAATGGAACAGCTTTAAATCAGGATTTAATTAATAATCTTCAATTGCGACTTTCGTACAATTTCAACGACCGTTTCAGACTTACTCGAAGTGGAGGTTTTACCACAACTACCAATCAAACAAATGCCCAATCACTCATTGGTGACTGGGCGTTGGAATGGTTTGTGACCCGTGATGGAAGTCTTCGTTTTAAGACCTACAATAGAAATTTGCAAACATCCTTGGGAGGATCTTTAAATAACAGTCAAACCTTCACGGCTGGTGGCGCAAGTTTCCTTTATACCAAGAGTTTTAATTATTTGTTTTCGCCAGAAAAGAAAGTGGAAATACCTGCCCCCGCCGTTCAAGTGAATAAAGATTTGAGTGAAAAATAAGGGTAAATTTTAAATTACCTCAAATCTTTTCTGAAAAATAAATTCAATATTCCGGCAAATATGATTACCAAAACACAGCCAATCAAATTGAGCCACAAAAAAGCCGTTAAGTCAATCCACCAAGTATAAATCACGATGATTTCTGCCAGAATTGCCGCATAAAAAACGGCATTGCTTTTGATGGATTTGAAGTAAAAGGCGACTAAGAAAACGCCCAAAATTGTTCCGTAGAACCATGAACCTAAGATGTTTACGGCTTCAATTAAACTGCCAATGTTGGCGGTAAATTGTGCTACAATAATGCAGAAAATCCCCCAACACAAAGTTGAGATTTTAGAGGCGTTCAAAAAATGCTTTTCGGTATCAATTGGGTGAATAATTCGTTGATAAATATCCACAATCGTTGAGGACGTGAGCGAACTAAAAGCCGAAGCCATCGAACCCATAGAAGCCAAAAGAATGACCGCAATCAATAAACCCACCAAACCCTGCGGTAAATACTTTGTTACGAAAGATAAAAAGATATAATTTGTATCGTTGGTATCGGCTGATTTATCCGTTTTTTTGAGTAAGTCTTTCACTTCATTTCGTAAATCATTCGATTGTTTATCAGCTTCTTGAACTTTATTTTGCTGGATATTGACATTTGCTTCATCACCCGATTTTAAGGCAATCGCTAATCCTTCAACGGCTGCTTTTTTCTGCCTAAAAATTGTCGTGTTTTTCTTGGTAATTTCTTGATATTCAGTACTTTGCTCTATTTTTGATAATTCGGTTTTGTTGAAAAATAAAGGCGCTTCGTGAAATTGATAGAAGACAAAAACCAGTACACCGACCAACAAAATCAAAAATTGCATGGGAATTTTGAAGATGCCATTCATCAATAATCCCAAGCGACTTTCACCTACCGATTCGCCGGAAAGATAACGCCCTACTTGCGATTGGTCAGTGCCAAAATAGGAGAGTTGTAAAAAGAAGCCGCCAATTAATCCCGACCAGACATTATAACGGTTATTAAGGTCAAATTTCCAATCAATCACGTTCATTTTACCCATTTTGCCAGCCACTTTCAGCGTATCGACAAATCCTATTTCAGTAGGTAATAAATGCACAACCATATATCCTGCCAAAAACATTCCGAATAATGCCACAAACATTTGTTGTAATTGGGTATATGAAATGGTTTTTGAACCACCAAATACACAATAAGCCGTTACGATTGTCCCCGTGAGAATGTTGGTCCAATAAAGATTCCAACCTAAGATAGCAGACAGAATAATGGAAGGTGCGGCAATCGTTACGCCCGTGGATAATGCCCGTGGGAGAAGAAACAGAAATGAAGTTAATGTTCTGGTTTTCAAGTCAAAACGTCCTTCTAAGAATTCGTAGGCCGTAAAGATTTTCATTTTGTTGAACATCGGAACGAAAGTAATTGAGAGTACAATCATTGCTAATGGAAGTCCAAAATAGAACTGAACAAATCGCATTCCGTCCGTATATGCTTGCCCAGGCGCCGACAAAAACGTAATGGCACTCGCTTGAGTTGCCATCACCGAAAGCGTAACGTGATACCAAGGCATTTGTCGGTCTGCCAATAAAAATCCCTCAATATTTTGTTTTGAAACCCGCCCTTTCCAGAATCCGAAACCCACAATTCCCCCCAAAGTAAGTGATAAAACCAACCAATCAATATTTGTCATTTTTGTAAGTGGTAATGGTTAGTTCGATATGTCGATGAAAGTTAATACTCTTTAAAACGCCTAAAGTATCAAAGCTATTGCGGATAATATTAATCTGCAAATTCTTGGCTAAAAAATGTTGAACGTTTACATTTGTTAAAAGCATTTATAAAAATACAAAATATGGCCCAACTCAAAAAAGTAATCAATACTTATCAACTCTGGTCAATTGCAGTAGGATTAGTCATTTCGGGGGAATATTTTGGTTGGAATTATGGTTGGCAAACTTCCGGAACGATTGGTTTTTTGATTTCTACCTTGCTCGTAACGGTCATGTATGTGACTTTCATCTTCTCTTATACCGAATTAACGGCTGCCATTCCCGATGCGGGAGGAGCTTTTGAATATGCCAATCGTGCCTTTGGTTTGGTGGGAGGATTTATTGCTGGATTCGCCACTTTAGTTGATTTCCTGCTCGCTCCGCCTGCAATTGCCTATGCTTTGGGGAGTTATGTTCATTTCTTAAACCCTAATATTTCCGAAATTCCTGTGGCAATCGGGACTTATTTTGTTTTCATTGCCATCAATATTTTAGGCATTAAAGAATCTGCTCGTTTTTCATTAATCGTAACCATTTTGTCGGTGTTGGAATTGGTAATTTTCATGGTTGTGATTTTTCCCTATTTCAAAACGGAGAATTTTATGGCTCATAATCCTCCAAATTTAACAATCAAGGGAATTTTTGCGGGAATTCCTTTTGCCGTATGGTTTTTTGTGGCAATTGAAGGCGTGGCAATGGTTGCCGAAGAAGTTAAAAATCCCAAAACCACTATCCCAAAAGCCTATATTTCGGGCATTATTACCTTGGTAGTTTTGGCATTAGGAGTCATGATTTTGAGTGCTGGCGTGGGCGATTGGCGAACCTTGAGCAACATTGATTATCCATTGCCAGAAACGCTTTCGATGGCTTTGGGAAAGAATAGTTATTTGGCAAAACTCTTTGCCAGTATTGGTCTTTTCGGTTTGATTGCTTCTTTTCATTGCAATACAATTAGTTACTCCCGACAAATTTTTGCACTCGCACGGGCGGGCTATCTGCCAGACTTTCTGAGTGTTGTCAATAAAAGATTTCAAACCCCCCATTGGGCTTTGATTGTGGGAGGATTGGTTGGCTTCGTGGCAATTTTTACGGGAACAACCTCCCAAATTATCATCCTTTCGGTTTTGGGAGCGGTGATTATGTACGGAATCAGTATGTTGAGTTTGATTGTTTTACGTAAAAAAGAACCCAATCTTGAACGTCCTTTCAAAACTCCTTTTTATCCAGTTTTTCCGATAATTGCCTTTGTTTTATCAATGGTTTGTATGGTGGCGATTGTGTATTATAATCAGGATTTAGGAATGATTTTCTTTGGAGGAATGTTGATTTGTTTGGGGGGATATTATTTGAAAAATAAATAAAATGCAAGATATAAATAACAGGACAGACATAGAAAACTTGGTCAAAACTTTCTATGAAAACGTCCATAAAGACCCACTTTTAACGACAATCTTTGAAATGCCCGAAGAAGCATGGAATAAACATTTGATTCGTGCCGTTAATTTTTGGGAAAACTGGCTGTTTCAAACCGGTTCATACGTAGGCGGAATGATGTGGACACACGCCGAAGCACATCAAAAACATGGACTCACAACAGAGCGTTTTGAGCATTGGCTTTCGCATTGGTTTTCGACCGTGGATATGCTTTTTGTTGGCGAAAACGCTACATTTGTCAAGAATAAAGCCTTAGAAATTGGGCAAATATTGAATTCTAAGTTTAACAATTCTCCCTCAACATTATGAAAAAAGCCGTAGTTTTATTACACGGATTTGGTGAAGGTTCCACGATATGGAATGATTATGCTGCCGTTTTAGCAAAAGAATATACCGTCATTCTACCCGAATATGCAAGATTGAGTCATCTGAAAACGATTGAAGATTATGCCGAATTTGTGCATGATAAAATCGTAGAACAAGGCGTTGAGAAATGTGCCGTTATCGGACATTCGATGGGTGGATATATTGCCTTAGCTTTTGCCGAAAAATACCCACAAATGTTGTCTGGATTTGGGCTTTTTCATTCAACTTCTTTTGCTGATTCGGAGGAAAAAAAAGAAGCAAGAAATAAGATTATTGAGACGATAAAAAAGAGTGGTTCAGCCGTATTTGTGCGTGCTTCAACGCCTACTTTATACGCCGAAGAATTTGCAAAAAAACACCCTGAAATTATTGCAAAACATATCGAATTTGCTTCTCAATTTCCCCCAGAAGCATTAATTTCGGGTATGCAAGCCATTCGTGACCGTCCAGACAGACGTTTAGTTTTGAAGGCTCTTCGTGTTCCAGTCATGTTTATTATTGGTGAAAAAGATAAGAGTATTTCTCCTGCCGATGCTAAATCTCAGATTATGATGCCGAAGTTTTTTTCTTCTTCAATTTTGGATGAGGTTGCC
Organism: Arcicella sp.; assembly: GCF_964672035.1. Taxonomy (NCBI): domain Bacteria; kingdom Pseudomonadati; phylum Bacteroidota; class Cytophagia; order Cytophagales; family Flectobacillaceae; genus Arcicella; species Arcicella sp. The sequence continues at coordinate 29,434 of NZ_CBABQS010000005.1, read as the reverse complement.
CATATGGGCATGGTTGAAGAAACTGAACATTGTTTGGCATTTTTGGAGCGGTTTTTATTGAAATGTTGAGTTCTAAATTGATGAAAAAACTGGTTCAAATCTCCAGACTTGCACTAAACTGAGCGTCCACGCTCAAACGACATAAATTATGTACATAGAAAAAAATGCAATCGCTTTACAACAACTTTTTGCGGGGGAAAATATTTATTTATTGAAGGATGAATTTGTGGATAAAACGTTGTTGTCTGTACCTTTACAAACGACGGTGAAGTTGCCTGTGGAGACACAGACAACAACCTCATATTACCAACCCAAACAAAAAGTTGTCATCATATTAACCAGTTTAAACACAGCCGATAGTGAACTTTTTGGGAAAATCTTGGGGGCAGTGAAATTAGATTTGCAATCAGTAGATATTATTGAATTAGCACAAAATAAAGACGTAAATTTAAGTCAAATTTTTGTTCAAAAATCTGTAAATCAAGTCATTACGTTTGGAATAAATTTATCAGAATTGAAACTGGATGTGCCTTTAACGCCTTATCAAATTCTGGAAAAGCAAGGAATTAAGTTCATTTATTCAGATTCATTATCGGATATTCAAAATGATATTCCGAAGAAAAAAGCACTTTGGGGAAGTTTGAAAGGGATGTTTTGAAATTTTGAAAATATGATTTTAATGATTGTAGTGTAAAAATGTGATTTTAAAAATCAATAGAAATTACGAATTTAAAATGATTGTTTATCTGCTGTTAAACTTCCCGAAAGTTTTAAACTTTCGGGAAGTTAATTAAAGCAATTATTCCACCTCATTACTCAAAACCCCAATCCCTCCAATCGTAATATTTACGACGTCACCACTCAATAAAGTAAAATCATTATCAGGCACAATCCCCGTTCCTGTCATCAAATAAGCACCGTTTGGAAAAGACATTTCTCGGAATAAATAATGCGCTAAATCCACTAATTTTCTTTTGATTCGATTGATAGAAATATCTCCCGAAAACATTGATTTTTTCCCACGTAAAATCTCAATCGAAATTTGAGTATCTGGATGAATTACTTCTTTTGGAACGTACAAACAAGGGCCAATGGCCGCCGCTTTGTCATAACTTTTGGCTTGGGGCAAATACAGTGGATTTTCGCCTTCAATATCCCTCGACGACATGTCGTTGCCAATGGTGTAACCCACAATTTTACCACTCGAAGTAATAAATAAAGTCAATTCTGGTTCAGGAACATTCCATTTGGAATCTTTGCGAATGCGCACTTTTTCGCCCGTACCCACACAGCGGGCAGCCGTTGATTTAAAGAATAATTCGGGACGTTCTGCTTCATAAACTTTAGCATAAAAATCGGCTCCACCAGATTCTTGGGATTCTTCCATCCGTGCCTCACGACTACGCATATAGGTTACGCCCGAAGCCCAAATTTCTTGGTTTTCGATGGGTGCGAGAATACCTTCATAATGCCAAGATATTTCATTAAGTGATTGAATATCAATAGTTAATACTTCAAAAAGATTGTCTTGATTGACATAAGTATCCCAATTTTTAGCGTTTGAAAGATAAAATTTTTCGGATTCTTCAATAATAACACCTTTGTTTGTTTTGTATAATTTCATAGAGATTTTGATAATTTTGGAAATGATGAGATAAAAATAACCTAATTTTATGGACTAAATGAATAAAGAATAATAATGGTTAAATAATACTCGTAAATATAGTTTTATGATAGGTTTTATTTTAAAAACTTCAAATTTGAATAAATATATTGGAAAATTACGGAGGCAAATTATTGAGAATTAGTGCTATTGTTGCCTGATATGTAGGTATTTTTGCCCATTGAAAAATAAAAAATAGAAAGCAAAATTCCATTGATACTAAAGCGAAAGCGTGCTTGAACGGAATGGGATTTTAGAAATTATTACTTACTTTCGTTAATAAAAACACAAAATTCATTAAATATTATGAAGTACCTAAAACATATTTTTATTGTAATAATTATTTTTTTGTTTATTCAAAATTCTAATGCTCAGGCAATTAGCTATTATCCTTTCGGTAATGCACAACAATTATCAATTGCCACAAATCCTACAAAAGTGGTATGGATGGATTTTCGTTTTCAGATGAATTCTTTCATTTCTTCGTTAAATACTGAGCCTGCTTTAATGGTCAATTTAGGATACACTCGCAATGCCAATTTCTACGTAGGAGGGGGGGCAAATTTAGGAATCGTGGGTGCAATTGTGGATAACAGAAGGCTGATAAACGGCTATTTTGGGAGTTTTGGCGTACGTGCTTATCCACTTGAAAAAGCACCCAAAGTAAGTGTCAATTTCGAATTAACGCCTTACGTTCAATATGATGGTGCGGCAGGTCAATTTAGAGCTTGGTTGGGCTTGGGTTATCATTTTGGCGGAAAATAATCGACTTAAAAATCTATCTCAATTTTACTCACGCCTAAATTATCAATAGAAAATACTAAATAATTAGAATTCTCTATTTTATTGATAATCAATGGTTTGAAGTTTCCATTTGTTCTTAAAGCATTCGGTTTTTTATCCATTGGCAATAGAATTTCCCAATCAAAAATAGTGCCTGTTCCTGTAAAATTAATGGATAGTTTATTGCCAGTAAATTTATATTGATAGGTAATATATCCCCCCGATGCTTCGTATTTCACCGTTACAGACACTTCTTTTTCGTTTGTGGCTTCCCATCGAGGCGAAATTTTTACCTTTTCAAACATCGTAGCATTATCTTTCACGCCTGCTAAACCTTCAATTAAGGCATAAGTTACGGCAGCAGCACCCCAACGGTCAGGAATTCCGAAGGATAACTCCTCTTTTGAGGTATCTTTTGATTTTATGTCAAGTACTGTATCGCCCAAAGTCAAACCCGCAATCATCCAACGAGATTTTGAATTTTTCATCCCAAATAACTCAATCGCCTCAATTTTTTTATCAGGATTTGGATTCACTATTTGTGTGATTCCCAAGCCTACAAACGCACATTTTTTGTTTTTGCCAGACCATCCCACTTTGAAATTGGCTTTATCTTGGGGAAACCACCAATTATCAATTTTATCTCCGTGAATATAATCGGTGAAAGTGGAACCATCATCGTATCGTAAAGCTATCATGCCAATTATCTCTCCTTTCGAGCGTGCATGAAGGAGATAAATCGTAGCAGTTTTTCTGCCTAAAATTACCGCCGTTGAGATTTGATAATCCTTGTCTAAATCATCAGAAAGCACAATTGCTCCTTTCCCAGCGTTATCAATTGGGTCGGTTATTTGGAACGGAATACCCGAAAATAAGTGTTGCCCCAAAGGGATTTCAGAGGCATCGTTTTCTTCGCCATCACCATTCCAGCCTGGAATTCCTGCTCCACCTTTTCCCGAAAAATCGGCATTGGCAGCTTTGGCTAAACTGAGGGTGGTGAAATTGCCAATTTTTGGTTCGGGCAATTTCCCTTTATAGGTTGCGTGAAGATAATTATCGTGTTTTCTGGCAAGATTTAATACACGGTTTAGGATATCAACGCCGTAACTTTCATAGCCATTTTGAAAAGCTCCGTGCGCCAATTCTCCCGCTACAATCGTGCTCACACCGCCATTCATATATTCCCACATTTCAGCATCTTTCTGAAAGCCTTTTTCAAAAGGTGGGTAAATATTATACCATTCTGCCACCGAAGTTTTAGGCATTTCACCCCTGATTTTCTGATATTCATTCAAAATTCCGAGCGCTTGCAAATGCGAAACTCCACGATTGAGGGCGTAGGCATTCGAAAGTGAAATTTGGTCTTCAGTCTTCGTTTTTCCGAGGTTTCTTTTGGTAAAAAAATTGGGGTCTTCGGGTACGAAATGCACATAATGTCTGCCATTCCAAGTCAATTTATCCAAGCGTTCTTGAAGGCTTCGGGCTTCTTGGTTATAATAATTTTCATCCTCTTTTCGTCCGCTTGCCAACAACATTTCGGCCAACATTCGATAAGCCATAATTAACCCATTGTTGTCCCCAAACATGATTCCGAATTCGGTTTTTTCGTTGATTATCATATTTGCACCGTCCGTTGATAAATTATCGAATTCATGCTTAAAGTCCCACGTATCAATCGTGAAGGCTCTTTTTACCAATTGATATTTGCCCGACCAACGATATTTATCCGTCGTCAGATATCTTAAAGCTTGCAAAGCAGGTTCCAAGTTCTTGCGCATCCAAGCATTGTCGCCCGTTGCTTTCCACGATTCATAAAGGCATTGCACGAACAAATATTCCACATCAGCTTCAACGGGTTGGCGTTTTAATTCATACGTTCCGCCTTCTATTTTTTTGATAAAATTATCTTTCGTCAAAACACCATCCCACCAATTTGGTTGTTTGGTTCTTGAGTAAATATTATCCCAAACCATACCATCTTCTCGTTGATAATCAGCGTATAAATCGAATCCGTCTTTGAGGTTTGGGTTAAAATATTTCATGGCCTTCATCGTATGTGTATGGTCACGCAACCAGCCCACGAAAACTTTGTATATTTTTCCGTTAATTCTGTAAGCAGAAGTCTCCCCAAATTCCCCAATCATCGACCAATAAAGAGTGTTTAATAGCTCTTTGTAAAGGCCCGAACTATCCACAATTTCGGTTTGACAATCTACCGAAAAGTATATTGAATCAATCCTATCGCCATTACTATTCCGTAATTCACAAAAATGATTTCCTAATGCTCCGCCTATTTTGAAGGTAATACTGTTAACTTTCCCATCGCCTTTGCGGTACATTCTGAATCTTCCATCACGGATGAAAAAGTATCCAGATTCGGAAGTTGTAATCGTAACGACATCAAGCGTTTTAATGATTTGCCCTTTTTCATGAGAAGTTATGGTGAGTTTTCCATTCTGACTTTCAATCGGGAAAATTGTGGTTGGCCCTTGGGCAAAGTTGGTGTAGCCTATTCCTGCGAATAGAGAAGTATTTTTAAGAAATTTACGACGACTTTCGTGGTTCATTAGGTTGAAGGTAGTTAATTAGGGTTTGGTAAGTTTGAAGAAAAAAACATGGAAAAATGTTTTGTTTCTAAGATTTTTCGGGCGGAAAAATTTGGAGCGGAATGGAATTACGAAATAACAAAATTTTACCTTAGCGTACAAAGAATATTGATTGAATTTGTGATTTTTTTGGTGGGTTTGTAGTACGGAGAGTGTTGTCCGTAATTAAATATCTTACGGACGTGGCTGTCAAGTTGTCGAACCGCTGTAATTCAAAATAAATTTGCATTTTAAATTTTCCAAGTTTTACTTTGCAACATCAAATCAATTTTTCCTCCGAGAGATTCCTCTCTTTTGGTAATTTGATTTATAAAGAAGAAGGGAGAGAATAGGCTCAATGAACTTCTGGCAACCTACCAAACCGTAAAGGCAAGGTGCTAATTCCTACCTGTTTTTAGTTATTAATGATTAGTTATTAGTGATTAGTTTTTCTACTCACTGCTTACTGCTCACTACTCACTGCTCACGGGAAATATAAACCAATTACGATTCAATTCCAGTCTGTTTTACTGTTAATTATTCGTCAGGTTTAAGTATTAATCGATTTTCGTTTAGGGCGGCTTTCCGCTTCGATGCTTTATGCTCGTATTGTGCCAACTGGATCATTCCATTTATTCAAAATACTTCACGAGTATGTAATGTCAAATCACGAACATCTAATCACGAATATCAAACATCGAAAAAAAATGACACTCGAACAAATCCAGTACCCAATCGGGAAATGGGCTGCCAAAGACCATTATTCAGCCGAAGAAATCCAGCAAAATATTGCTGATATTTTAGCTTATCCTTCGAAATATAAGGAATTAACGTCAAATCTCTCGGACGAAGATTTAGAAAAAACGTATCGTGATGGAAGTTGGACGGTTCGTCAAGTGGTACATCACGTAGCGGATACGCATTTGTGGCATTTTATCAGAATTAAACAGGCTTTAACGGAAGAAAACCCTCAAGGTATTTTTGGCAACGTGAATGCGCTTTCGGTTTTACCAGATTCGGTAAAAGCACCGATTGAAGATTCTTTACAAATGATTGAGAGTACGCATAAACGGTATGCGTATGTATTTTTAAATATTCCTGAAAGTGATTATCAACAGACTTATTATCATCCATTCAGACAAATAAATGTTACGCTTCCGCAAGCCCTTGACATGACGGTTTGGCACGCAAAACATCATTTGGAGCATATTTCGATTGCTTTGGGCAAATAGGTAAAACTCAAAACCTTGACAGATTTTCAATTGGATTGATAATTTGTCGAGATTTTTGGATAAAGAAAATAGATATTAAATTGAAAACAACTACTTTCAAATATAAACATCCCTTCCCATTAGAAGCAGGGTACATTTTGCCCGAAATTGAATTGGCATATCAGGCATTGGGAACAATCAATGAAGACTGTTCAAATGTCGTGTGGGTATGTCATGCCTTCACGGGGTCGCAGGATGTGGAGGATTGGTGGCAAGGTTTGGTAGGCCGTGGAAAATTATTCGACCCCGACAACCATTTTGTCATTTGCGTAAACGTTCTGGGTTCTCATTATGGCAGTACGGGACCGCTTTCGATAAACCCCGAAACGGGAAAACCTTATTACCACACTTTCCCTTTAATTACCATTCGGGATATTGTTAATTCCTTCGACATTCTTCGTGAACACCTCGGAATTCACCAAATTAATACTTGCATTGGGGGTTCTTTGGGTGGTCAGCAGTCGGTAGAATGGGCAATTTCTCAGCCCGATTTGATTGAAAATCTGATACTTATTGCTACTAATGCACAACATTCTCCGTGGGGAATTGCCTTTAATGAATCGCAAAGAATGTCGATAGAAGTTGATCCAACTTGGGTGGAAAGTAACCCACAAGCGGGGCTTCGAGGCATGAGTGCGGCAAGGGCAACGGCGTTGATTTCGTATCGTAATTATGAAACCTATAACGTTACGCAAGCCCGTAAAGACGAACCTCTTGGGAAGGTTCACAGGGCGGTAACTTATCAGCGTTATCAGGGTGAAAAATTGGCACAGCGATTTAATGCTTTTTCGTATTACGTCCTCTCGCAGGTGATGGATTCGCAAGATGTTGGACGTGGAAGGGGAGGAGCAATCAAGGCATTATCCCAGATAAAATCAAGAACTTTGGTCATGGGGATAAAATCAGATGCTTTGTTTCCGATAAATGAACAGGCATTTTTAGCAAAACATATTCCAGATGCTACTTTTCAATCGTTGGATTCACTGTACGGTCACGACGGATTTTTGATTGAAAGTCAGTTGATAACAAAAGCCATAAAATTATGGCAAAAATTCATCCGATTTGACGTAAATCCGATGTATGATTTCTTTAAAGGATTGGAGAGAAAGGGAGAATTAGTGTAACCAGATATTTCCATATCGGATTACAGTTTCCTCCGCCGAAGATTTCGCTTATGCCAATACTTCGGCGTTTTTTCATGTATTTTTAATAACCAACTATATACCCACAAACTGCTCAAAGTGCCAATAACCGACCCACCCAAAATGTCAACGGGAAAATGTTGAAATAAATAACAACGGGAATAGGCTACCAACCAAGCCAAAGTAATAAAGAGAAATCCCCAATTTTTGTTCTTGGTAAAAAGCGTTAGCATCGTAAAAATGGCAAAAGCGGTGGTGGTATGTCCCGAAGGAAAACTTTGGTGAATATTCACAATAACGCCATCAACGTAATGCCAAGTAATTTTTAAATCCTTGAAAAAAGCCATCGGGCGAAGCGTATCAAAATACCATTTTAAAGAACTTGAAAATAGGGTACTAACAATCAATGAAGTAGCCAGAATTAAGGCTTTATCGTAACGAATAAAAAGAAAAACGACAATTACTACCGCCCAAAACCACCCTTCACCTAATTGCGTAGCCGCATAAAAAAACCAATCTCCCGCAAAATTATTATGAGCATTGACAAACGACATCTGTTCAAATTTAGTCGTTGTCATGACCACAACAAAAATACAAAGCCAAATTAGAATGTATGGAAGGAAAAAAGGTAGCTTATCTTTAATAATTTGTTTCATGCTGCAAAGGTCGGGAGGGAATGGTTTTAATCAAAATTAGTTTGTTTATTGCTACTTATGCGATAAATTACGGAAGTCGTCCTTCAAAAGGACGACTTCCGTCTTCAACAAAAATCTAATTTACCCCTAATCCCGCCAAACTCTTCATGGCTGCCTCATAATTTGGTTGTAAAGCCAAAGTCTTTCTAAAATCGGCAATTGCGCCTGATTTATTACCCAAAGTTTGCTTTGATAATCCTCGATTATACCAATGAACGGCATCAGTACTGCCTTCTTTATCAATTACTTGATTAAAATTTTCCAAAGCTTTTGCGGCATTTCCAGTGGCTAAATAAGCTGTTGCTAAAAAGCCCCTTGCTTGGGTTTGTTTTTCATTTTTCATCGTTAAAGATTTCTCAAAATCGGGCAATGCTTTTGCCACTTGATTGAGGTTGAAATAGGCAATTCCACGGTTCATATAAGTTTCGCCCGTACTTGCTCCACGCTTGATGGCTTCTGAGAAATATTCGATGGCTTTTTGGGTGTCTCCTTTGATTCCGTAGGCAGTTCCCAAGTTTTCCCAAGGGCCAGCATCGTCTTTGTAGCCCAACTCAATGGCTTTTTTATTGGCAGCAATGGATTCGTCTAACTTGCCTTCCTTCTCGCCAACGTACTTTCCGTAAGTATAATAAGCACGGTAATCATTGGGATAAAGTTTAATAATTTGTCCGAATAAGGTACCCGTATTTTGCCAAGTTTCGACTTGTTTTTTGGTTTGAAATAAACAAAATCCCGCAAAGGCAAAAGCACTTACCCAAACAACTTGTTTTAGGCTCTGATTTCGTTCCGCCAATTTATCCAACAGCATGGCTGATACGAAAAATAATCCAATGTAAGGAATGTATGTATAACGGTCTGCCATGATGGCGGCACCCACCGAAATAAACTGTAAAACTAAAGCAACGGTAACGGCAAAAAAGCCAATTCCGAAAAGAAATAATTTGGTACGACGAGCCGATAAAATGGTCAATCCAACTACGATTAAGGCAAAAACTACACCCACTGAATAGAATTTCACGTTTGGTCCAGTGGCTTCGTAAGGATAAAAAGTACAGAGATTTATCGGTAAAAATAGATGATAAAAATACATCAAAAAGCCATAGCCAGCGTACTGAATTCTATCCATCATCGTAAAGACTTTCATGCTCAAAGCGGAACGTTGTTCGCCAATAATGTGAATCATTCCGTGAAAATCTCCTCCACTTTGAACGTTGGTGGCAATTAAACCGAAAAGCAGTGAAAACACGAAGAAAGGCACTTTTTCGAGGATAACTTTGGTGTCAATTTTACGGTCACGCCAGTAATCAAATAATAAGAAAACGACGGGTAAAACAACCGCTTGGGCTTTTGATAAACACGATAAAATAAACAGTAATAAGCTGATTATTAAATATTTACGCTTTTTTTCTGAATCTAAATAATACAAATATGAAATACAGCCTGCAATAAAAAAGAAGCCATACAAAACGTCTTTTCGCTCCGAAATCCATGTAACAGACTCAACTCGCATTGGGTGAATGGCGAACAATAAAGCGGTAAAAAATGAAGGAATTAAACGGCGTTTGGTCAAAAGCAGAATCAACCAAAAAACCATGAGTGTATTGAATAAATGCAGGAAAAAATTAGTCAAAATAAACGCTTTTGGACTCTCTGGACTCGACATCGCAGAATTCATCATCAACGAAACAATCGTTAGAGGATGGTAATTCAAGGCAACGTGGCTTTTGAAAGCTTCGCCATAATGACCTTTTGGTTGCGTTACGAGATAATCATTTTCGATGTAAACGTGGTCGTCCCAATCAACAAATTGATTATCAAATCCACCTGAAAAAGCGACAAAAAGGGTTATGATTAACACGCCAATTGCCAGCCATTTTCCGTAACTTGGTATTGGTTTTGGAGAATTATTTTTGTTTGCAACTGGCTGATTAACAGTCTGTTGAGTAATATTCTGTTTTTTTTGGAATTTGTTATTTTTAGCCATTGGGTAAGGGAATGTACTACGATTTTCTAAAATCGTGAATTTTAATACAGTTAGCACACGATTTTGGAAAATCGTGATACACATTATTTATTTCAACAATCATTCCAAAAATACGCTAAATTTTGAGATATTTATGAATATTAAATCCTTTAATTATGTCTGATAATCAAACAAATACAAAATTTACTTTACGTCATTTCAAAAATGGTGATCAAGAATCTTTGGTTGAAAATGCCAATAACACCAAAATATTCAATAATTTAAAAGATACGTTTCCACATCCTTATACGCATGCTGATGCTGTATGGTGGGTTAATAATGCCAATAAACAAACCGACCAACCTACCACTGGCTTTGCCATTGATGTAAATGGAGAAGTAGCTGGAGTAATTGGAATTATTATAGGTGCTGATATTCAAAGAGTTACGGCTGAGATTGGCTATTGGCTTGGTGAAAAATATTGGGGGAAAGGTATTACTGCTGAAGCCCTCAAACAAATGACAACTTACACTTTTCAAAGTTTTCCTGAACTTGTAAGACTTTGGGCGGCCGTTTTTGAATACAATAAACCTTCAATGAGAGTTTTAGAAAAAGCAGGTTATGAATTGGAGGGAATTCGTAAAAAAGGAGCGATTAAAAATGGCGTAGTGATTGATGAATATGTGTATGTTAAGTTTAGGGATTGATATTTTGCTGTCACCGAGACACGAAGCCTCTAATTTTCTTTGAGACTTCGTGTCTGGGTGGCAATTAACTTTTAATAATCAACGCTACACATTGCGCCGCCACACCTTCGCCACGTCCCACAAAACCGATGTGTTCGGAAGTAGTTGCTTTGATAGATAAATCTTCTTCGGGAATATTCATTACTTCCGCCAAACAAGTTTTCATCGTTGGGATATGTGGATTGAGTTTTGGTTCTTGCAAAATAATGGTTACATCCAAATTATTGACTTCCCAACCTGCTCCACGTACCATTTCAAGCACTTTTCTGACTAAAACTTTTGAATCAACGCATTTGTATTGTGGGTCTTTATCCGAGAAATGATACCCGATATTTCGCATATTGGCAGCGCCCAAAAGGGCATCACATATCACGTGACACACAATATCCGCATCCGAATGACCAACTGCCCCATGTGTATGCGGAACAATAATGCCACCCAACCAAAAATCTCTGCCTTCTTCGAGGCGATGTACGTCGTAACCTTGTCCTATTCTTAGTTTCATGTTTAGATTTGAGCTTTGAGCCGTGAGCTATGAGTCGTAAGCGTGAACCTTTACTTGCTCACTACTCATTGCTCACTGCTCATTTCTTCAATCGCTTTTTTAATCAATTGCGGATGCGACCATGGCACAAAATGATTCATGGTATCAACCTTTATTATTTTTAAACTTTTGGCATTTACCAACATTTTCTCGGCAAAATCCGCATTTTTGGGACTTACCAACATATCTTTATCACCTTGAATCACAATGACGGGTTGACGAATATTCTTCCACAAAGGTAACATCTTTTCTAATTCTGGTTTCAAATAAAGTATTTCGTGATTGGAAGCCCTAAAACTGGCAGGAATTAAAATACTTATTGGCATAAACTCCATTGGAATTCTAAACCATTTTTCGTTGGGTTCTAAATCAGGAGCAATTGAACCCGCTACGATTATCAGATTGTCAATTAATTCTGGATAATCCATTGCCATTCGGGCAATTAATGGTCCACCCAAAGAATGCCCGATGAGAATAATTTTCTTGCCTGATTTTTTATATTTTGCTACAATGGGTTTCAAGAATTCGGCTTGCACGGTTAATGATTTTTCTCCATTACCAAAATCTGAATCGCCAAAACCAATTCTATCCACGGCTACCATTTTTACTTTTTTTAGGAGAACTGTATCTTTCATAAAATCAATAAATCCACCCCACGAACCTGGCGAACCGTGTACAAAAAATGCTACGGGTAACGAATCAGAACCTATTTCTGCATAATTCATTTTTACGCTACCCACTTCCATTTGATGTTGAATAGGCTTCATAGGATAACCCATAAATTTCTTATTAATCTCTTTTTGACTGACTTTGAAAGTGAGGCAAGAGGAAAGAATTTGGGAAATTACGAAGAGGATTATGTATCCGATTAATAAGCGTTTTGAGAATTTTAGCAGCATTGGTTTTAGGGATGACAAATTAAACAAAAAGCCTTACAGATGATACAAAAATCTGCAAGGCTTTGTTTTGAAATTGTATGGCAAATGACATTTTTACATTTACGCAGCAACCGCCACTGGACGTTTGCGCATGTATAAATACAAACCTGTAAAAGCAAAAATCAAGATTAAGGGAAAAATAACCATTGTACTCAACGTACTTTGACCTGCGGCTAATTCCATGGCATCGCCCGTTAAACCCGCTGCCGTTTGTTCTGTTTTGGCAGTATCTATCCAACGACCAATAATTGGTTGAAAAATAGAAGTAGAAAACATACCAACTCCTCCTACAATTGACATTCCTAATGCGCCAGAAAGTGGCACTTTCTCCGCAATAAAGCCAAGCATATTTGGCCAGAAAAGCGCTACGCCCATCGCAAAGAAAACCGCAGCAACGTAAGCCATTCCGCCCGTTTGGGTGCTTAATAAATAGATACCGATAGTAGCAAGAACAGCCGAACCAAGTAATACACCTGTTTGGTCAAATTTTTTCACAATAGGACCCGCAAAATATCTAATCACTGCCATTAAACCCGTTACTAAGGCTAAAATCAACATTGGACTTGCACCCGATTTACTCATGATTAAGCCCGTCCATTGTTGTGGACCAAATTCGGTAATGGCAGTAATAGCCATGCAAGCGAAAATGAAAATATACAAAGGTGTGGCCATAGCCTGAAAATTTTTGCCAATTGAAGTAGCACCTTCAGTTTTTGGTTTTGGAAATGTTTGTCCCCAAAATAAATAAGCATAAATCAAAGTTGGAATTAAAATCAACCAGATTTGTGCTTGCCAGCCTAAATTGGCATCCGTCATAAATTTAGAAAGTAAACTTCCTAATACAATTCCACCGGGAAACCACATGTGAAAACGATTCAATTTTGTACTCATTTCAGCACCTTGATAAGTATCAGCAATCATTGGATTGCAGGCAGCTTCTGTACAGCCATTACCAATACCAATTAAGAATGTTGAAACTAAAAGACCTGTATAACCTCCTAAAAGTCCAGGATATAACGTCAAAATAATACCTAAAGCATGACAAACAAAAGCTACCATCATGATATTTTTAGGCCCAAAAGTATGATAAACTAATCCTCCAACAATCATGGCAATCGGGAAACCTAAAAACCACATTGAATTAATAAAACCTAATTGCTCGCCTGATAAATTGAAATCGGTTGCCAATTGGGGCAAAATACCCGCACGAATGCTAAATGAAAATGCCGTCGTAATCAAAGCAAAACAGCTTGCGTTAAATAATCTGGACTTGTTAATAGTTTGACTCATAATGGATTAGGGATTTAAAATGTGAATAAATTGGTTTGTTTCTTGGTTTTATGAAATTTCGTCTTTGAAAAATCTATCAAAAAAACGAAAAAATATTCAGATTTCATGCACCGATTTATCAGTATTTTTATGAAAATTTGTAATTATGTAGCTTTGAGCCATGAGCCATAAGCTTTGAGTTTTTGAAAAATAGACTTTAAAACTTATCTATAAAGCCTATTTTTTGTAAATATTACTCAAAACTTAAAACTTAAAACTCATCGCTCAAAACTCATCGCTTAAATAAAATGGCAAGAAAAATTAGAATGGGTATGATTGGTGGAAGCTTGGATGCTTTCATCGGAGCAGTTCACCGTCGTGGAGCGGCATTGGATGGTGAAGTAGAATTAGTTTGCGGAGCATTCAGCTCTAATCCCGAAAAATCAAAAGCTACGGGCGAATCGCTTTATCTGCCCGAAAACCGAGTTTATGGTTCTTTTGAGGAAATGATTTTAAAAGAAAAAGAACTCCCAGAAGGTGAAAGAATGGATTTCGTAACCATTGTAACGCCCAATCACGTGCATTTCCCTGCTGCAAAAATGGCTTTGGAAAATGGCTTTCACGTGGTTTCTGATAAACCTGCAACACTCAACACGGAGGAGGTTTATTTATTGAGAGATATTATCGAGAAATCTGGGCTGATTTACTGTTTGACGCATAATTACTGTGCTTATCCGATGGTGAAAGAGGCAAAGCAGATGATTAAAAATGGCGTTATCGGAAAGGTTCGCAAAGTAATTGTTGAATATCCCCAAGGTTGGCTTTCACAATTATTGGAAGCTACGGGACAAAAACAAGCGGGTTGGCGAACCGACCCTGCTCGTTGCGGTGCAGCAGGTGGTGTGGGCGATATCGGAACGCACGCTGAGAATTTGGCGGAATACATTACAGGCTTGAAAATTACCGAAATTTGTGCTGATTTGACCATTTTTGTGGAAGGTCGTCAGTTGGATGATGATGCTAATATGCTTTTACGTTTCGATAATGGAGCAAAAGGAGTTTTACATAATTCACAAATTTGTAATGGTGAAGAAAATGATTTAAACATTAGAGTCTATGGAGAATTTGGCGGTCTAAAATGGCGACAAATGGACCCAAATACGCTGATTTTGACCAATCAAGAAAAAGGTTCACGCATTATTCGCACGGGTGTGGGTGATTTATCTCCGCAAGCTCAAGCACATACTCGCCAACCAGCGGGACATCCAGAAGGATACATTGAGACTTTTGCGAGTATTTACCGCAATTTTTCTTACGCTTTACGAGCAAGATGGGGCGAAGTTGCCAAAGAAAATGCAGCGGGCGGTTTAGCAGGAGAAAGCGAAATTTTGACGGGTGGTTATGACCCAGAAATCCATGATTTTCCAGGCATTGAAGAAGGCATTAGAGGCATGGTATTTATTGATACGGTGGTAAAATCTAATGAAGCTGGGGCAGTTTGGACGAAGGTGGAAGTGCATTGATATTGGAACGCAGATTACGCAGATGCTTCGCAACGCAGATTTAAAAGGATTTGATAACTTCCCGAAAGTTCTAAAACTTTCGGGAAGTTGAAATAACTAAAATAGTCTCTAAAATCTTTTTAAAAAAATCCTCTTAAATCTGCGTTGCGAAGCATCTGCGTCATCTGCGTGCCAATTTTGAATCCTACATCCCCTTCACCACAACGCCCATATTCGCAAAAATAAAAGCGTATAAATCAGCCGTTAATTCAATATTTTTCTTCGTGTTACTCGAACCGTGTCCAGAGTTTACGTCAATTCTAATCAATAACGGATTCTTACTTTTCCCCGCTTTTTCCTGTAAAGTCGCTGCGTATTTGAATGAATGCGCAGGCACAACACGGTCGTCGTGGTCGGCAGTTGTAATCATTGTGGCAGGATATTCTACGCCTTCCTTGATGTTATGAAGGGGTGAATAACCGTACAAATTTTTAAAATCTGTCGCATCATCCGAGTTACCGTATTCTGGCGACCAGTTCCAACCAATCGTAAATTTATGGTAACGCAACATATCCATTACGCCCACTTGTGGAATGGCAACTTTGCATAAATCTGGACGCTGATTGATAACTGCACCCACCAAAAGTCCTCCGTTTGAACCTCCACGAAGCGCCAAGAAATCTTTCGTACAATATTTTTGAGCAATCAAGTATTCACCTGCCGCAATGAAGTCGTCATACACATTTTGCTTTTTCAATTTCATTCCTGCTTCGTGCCATTTTTCACCGTATTCTGCACCCCCTCTAATATTGGCTAAAGCATACACGCCGCCTTGCTCCAAAAATGGAATTAATGTAGCCGAAAACCCAGGTTGAGAACTAATATTGAAACCTCCATAAGCATACAAAAGCGTTGGATTTTTACCATTTAATTCAATGCCTTTTTTGTGCGTAATGAACATTGGTACCTTCGTTCCATCTTTTGACGCATAGAAAATTTGCTTCGTTTCAAAAGCATCAGGGTTAAACTGGACCTCAGGTTTGCGGAAGATTGAAGTCTGTTTTGTAGCAATGTCATAACGATAAATAGTAGGAGGGAAGGTGAAAGATGTAAAGGTATAAAACACAAATTTATCATCCGATTCACCACCAAAACCGCCCGCAGTGCCTAATCCTGGCATTTTTACTTCATTTTCCAATTTTCCCGCAAGGTCATACACATACACACGAGTCGTTACATCTTTCAAATAAGTGGCAAACATTTTTCCTCCAGCGGTGCCAACTCCTTCTAAAGGTTCCAGTTTTTCAGGAATCACATTTTTCCAAGCCTTTGTAGCAGGATCGTATGATTCTACTTTTGAATTTTGTGCTTTTTCATTGGTTTCTATCAAAAATTTATCCCCAACATTATCCACAATTCTGTACGAAAACTTATCCGCTTCTGGAATTATTGGCGTGAACTCCTTCTGTCCTAATTTCTTGAAATACAATGCATTTCCTTCTTTCCCTTTTCCTCGGTCGCTAATGTTCAGGTATGAATATTTCTCATCGTCCGATACATAAACTGAATTAAAACGTTGTGGATTTTCTTTGTTTTCATACACCAATTCATCTTGGTCTTGTGACGTTCCAACTTTATGATAAAACACTTGGTGATTTTCATTTTTTGCCGCCAAAGCACTACCTGCTGGTTTTGGATAACGGCTATAATAAAACCCATTTCCTTGCCACGAAGCGCCAGAAACCTTTATCCACTCCAAATGGTCAGGTAAATTTTGTTTCGTTGCTAAATCCATAATATAACCTTCCTGCCAATCTGAGCCACCTTTTGAGAGATAATAAACGGCATATTTCCCATTTTTTGACACGGCAAATGCTCCTAAACGAGTAGTTCCATCGGCTGAAAGTTTGTTGGGGTCAAGCACAATTTCGGGCGTTCCGTCTAATCCTTTTTGACGATAAAGTACCGATTGATTTTGCAAACCGTCATTTTTTGAGAAATAAAACCATTCATTTTTGCGAGATGGAGCGGAATATTTTGGGTAATTAAAGACTTTCTCAATTCGCTCTTTCAACATATTTCGGTACGGAATTTTCTCTAAATAATCAAAAGTAACTTTGTTTTCAGCTTTCACCCATTCGGCAGTTTCGGCAGAACGGTCGTCTTCCAACCAATGATAAGGGTCTGATACTTTCACCCCGTGATAATCGTCAGTGTGTTCAATTTTTTTGGTTAGTGGATACTGTATTTGGGCATTCGCAAGGGTTGTTCCCAACAGCAAAGATGTGCCAAGTAGGAGGTTTTTGTGAAGATTTTTCATTTGTTGCTTAGTTCTTGAATGGATGAATAATTTACTAAACAACAAGTTACGAAATGATTTTTTAAGATTTTTAATGAATTTGTGGAATGGTCAAAATTGGTCAAAAGGAAGGCTTGGCTCAAAGTGAAACTTTCTTTGAATAAATTATCTAAGCTCAACACCGTTAAATGATTCGCTTAACATTCTGCTCAAATAGTAAAGAAATATCAACGTACAATCTCTAACTTTGTGCTTTAGAAATCAATATTTTCTCTTTTTAATACGAAATGCAAGCAAATTTTATAGAAGAACTTCGTTGGCGTGGAATGTTGCAAGACATGATGCCTGGTACCGAAGAGCAATTGAATAAGGAAATGACGGTGGCTTATATCGGTTTTGACCCTACGGCAGCATCATTGCACATCGGGAATTTAGCCACTATCATGCTCTTGAAACACTTTCAATTGTGCGGACACAAGCCTTTTGCCCTCGTTGGTGGAGCTACGGGCATGATTGGCGACCCATCGGGAAAAGCGGCTGAAAGAGAGTTTTTATCGGAAGAAACCCTTCGTTTTAATCAGGATAGTATCAAAAAACAATTAGAGAAATTCTTGGATTTTAATGCGGGCGATAATTCTGCGGAGATGGTCAATAATTACGACTGGTTCAAAGATTTCTCTTTTTTAGGTTTTCTTCGTGAAGCGGGTAAACACCTGTCTGTCAATTATATGATGTCGAAAGACTCGGTAAAGAAACGCCTTGAAACGGGGATTTCATTCACCGAATTTTCGTATCAATTATTACAAGGTTACGATTTTTATTGGTTGTATAAAAACAAGAATGTCCGCTTACAAATGGGCGGTTCTGACCAATGGGGGAATATTACCACGGGAACTGAGATTATTCGTCGCAAGGAAGCCACAACGGATGTTGGTGGAAGTGAAGAAATCGAACATCGTGCTTTTGCTTTAACCACGCCTTTGGTAACGAAAGCGGATGGAACAAAATTTGGAAAATCAGAATCGGGCAATGTTTGGTTAGACCCCGAAATGACCACTCCATATCAGTTTTATCAGTTTTGGTTGAATACGGCAGATTCGGAATGTGCAAGATTATTGCGAGTATTTACGCTTTATTCTCAACCAGAAATTGAACGTTTGGAAGCAGAACACGCCGAAGCACCGCACTTACGCATTCTGCAAAAAGCGATTGCAAAAGATGTGACAACTCGTGTACATTCAGCAAAAGACTTTGAAATTGTGAAAGCCGCTTCGGAATTATTATTCGATAAAAATGTAATCGAACAATTTGAATTGGTTGATAGTCAAGTAATTGAGGCCTTAGATTTAATAAAAATACGTAAAGAAGATTATCAAAAATGTGCGAATCTTACGGACTTTTTAGCAACTTTGATTTTGGATGAGAAGGGTGAACCAATGATTTTTAAATCGAAGGGAGATACTCGTAAAGCAATTCAAGCAAATTCTGTTAGTGTGAATAAAGTAAAAATCACTGACCCAAATAAGGCTTTGGACTTTGGATTATTGAGAGGTAAATATTTACTAATTAATCACGGGAAACAGAAAGTTTACGTGGTAGAATTGGTGTGAGTTTTATGGCACTCAGATGAGACTCGCCGTCCGCCTTGATGCCTACGGCAACGCAGATTTAATAAAATTTTTTCATTGCAATGATAATCAAGTCTCTAAAATTAGATTAATCCGAAAAGAAAATCTTCTTATATCTGTGTTGCGAAGCATCTGCGTCATCTGCGTACCATTCACATTTTTAGCATTTTTTTGATATATTTTCCTACAATATCAAACTCTAAATTGACTACATCGCCTACTTTTAGAGTATGAAAAATGGTGTTTTCGTAAGTATATGGAATAATGGCTACTCTGAAAGTATTTATGCCAGAATTGAAAACCGTTAAACTTGTTCCATTAATAGAAATTGAACCTTTTTCTACGGTAACATTCTCTAAATCAGGCGAATAAATAAAATCATAAAGCCATGAGCCGTCTTTTTCGATAATGCTTGCAACTACGCCAGTTTGGTCCACGTGTCCTTGTACAATATGCCCATCAAAACGTCCATGAGCGGGCATACACCTTTCCAGATTTACTTTGCTGCCAATTTGTAAGTTGGAGATATTTGTTTTCTGTAAAGTCTCGTCAATTGCCGTAACGGAATAGTCATTTCCTTGAACATCAATTACCGTTAAACATACGCCATTGTGGGATAAACTTTGGTCGATTTTTAGTTCGTTGGTGAATGGGCACGTAAAGGTAAAAGTGATATTTGTACCTTCTGATTTTGTATTTTTTAGTGTGCCAATGGCTTCTATTATTCCTGTAAACACGTTTTTGGGATTTAGGATTTAGGATTTGAAATTGTCGTTTCAAAATTCTAAAGTTCGTTAATTCAATACGGTGCGACGTTTCGCAATCCAAATTCTGATAATTACTTGCAAGTTAGTAAATTGCGTTTTCTTTACCATAAAATAATCAAAAGCACATAAAATCATGTTCAAAAATAAATTTTTCCTCCTCTCAGTTTTTGCGGTTGTTATTGCCATTTTGGTTTATTCTTTCGTTGGAAATGAAGAAATTAAACCTTCTCAAGTAATTGATAATGAATACGTTAAAACCATTCAAAATTCGAGAAATGATAAAGATTCTTATTTGAAAAAAGATACGGCATCACCGATTGAGGATAAAGTGAAGTTTACAGGTTTGAAATATTTTGAAGTCAATTCTTTGTATAAAGTTGTAGGAAAAATTGACCGTGTAACTTCTGGACAAACAATCAATATTTCGATGTCGGGCGGAGAAGTTGAAGAATACGAGGCTTTTGGAAATCTAACATTTGAAATTGAGGGTATAAAATGTACGTTAAAAATATTCAAAACACCAGAGGGGAATTTGTTTTTACCTTTCAAGGATTTGACTTCCAATAAAGAAACTTACGGGGCGGGACGCTACCTTGATTTCGGGATTGATGATGTAAAAGGGAATCAAATTAACATAGATTTTAACCGAGCATATCATCCGTATTGTGCTTATAATTACACCTTTACGTGTCCAGTACCACCTGCGGATAATTTTTTGAATGTGGCGGTAAAAGCAGGGGAACGGTTGTGACAAAAAATCCTCACCCGAAGGCAAGGATTTTAGTTTGATGATGCGTTGGTAATTTCAAAAAAGCGATTTTATTACGGAAAGTTGCCTTTTAAAGGTTACCCTTCATAAATTTCAAATTATACCGCCAATTCAATTTCTTTATTGATTGTCAACACTTCTGTATCCAACAAGCGAGCGGCTAAACTCAAGGTTTTTATTAATTCATAATGAAAGAAGAATTTCATCGTGTGAATTTTTGATTCATAAAATGCTAATTCATCTCCCTCAAAACTGTTCGTTACTAAGGCATTTTTAGCGACAATTCCTTGCTTTAACCAACACCAAGCTACGGTTACAATTCCGAACATATCCATATAAAGATTTGCATCCGCTAAGAAAACTTCATTGTCTCCTTTGGCAGCAATTCCCAAAAGGTGCATCGTAACTTTTTGTAAACGCCCCAATTCCTTCTCTAATTTCTCAGCATAAGGTTTTAAATCATCGTGCGTTTTTGATTCTTCAATCGTTTTCAAAACCTCCGCAAACAATAATTGAGGCCCTTTTCCACCGTTGGCAGTAATTCCACGACCCAAAAGATTCAAAGAGTGAATCCCCGTTGTGCCTTCGTAAATAGACATAATACGAATATCACGAGCCATTTGTTCCAAAGGAAAATCTTCGGTATAACCATAGCCACCAAAAACTTGCAGGCCTTCGTTCACTGATTTAATACCCATTTCGGCAGGATAAGTTTTGGCGACCGTTGTCATCATATCCAACATCAAATGGTATGGTTTGGCTTCTTCCGAATCACGCCCCAAGGCATTTATCATGTCTTCCCAGAAATAACATTCCATCAAAAGCCCCAAAGAACCTTCCACGATGGCTTTTTGGAATAAAAGCATTCGTTTTACGTCTGGGTGATTGATGATAAAAGTTTGACCTTCTTCTAAATTTTTGTTATTCAAACGTCTTCCTTGCGGACGCTCTTTTGCGTATTCCAAAGATGCGTAATAGGCGGCTGATGCAATATATGTTCCGCCCATACCTACGCCCAAACGAGCTTCGTTCATCATTTGAAACATATATTTCAAGCCTTGATTTGGTTCTCCTACTAAATATCCCACCGAATTATCTTTATCACCAAAAGTCAAGTGCATCGCTGGCGTTGCTTTTTGACCCATTTTATGGTAAATACCCGTTGAAATTACATCGTTATCCTCTGTATATGAACCACTTCCGTTATCTCTAAATTTGGGAACAACCAACAACGAAATCCCCTTCGTTCCGAGTGGAGCGCCATCAATACGAGCCAAAACTAAGTGAACGATATTATCCGCAATATCGTGATCTCCCGCCGATATGAACACTTTTTGACCTTTCATCTTGTACGTTCCATCCGCTTGCGGAGAGGCAGTTGTCACCACGTCAGATAATGAACTTCCTGCCTGTGGTTCTGTCAAACACATCGAACCCGTCCAAGTTCCATCTATCATTTTAGAGGCAAATTTCTCTTTCAAATCGTCCGAACCGAACGATAAAATCAAGTGAGCCGAACCAGCCGTTAAGCCCGTAAACATCACAAAAGCATTATTTGCCGAACCACGGATCATCTCCGCCGCTGCACCCACGAGCGTTGGCAATTGTTGTCCGCCGTGTTCGTATTTAAACATCGAACCAATCATTCCCGCTTCTCCCATCGCCTTCACATAATCCCCCACGGCAGGATGAACTTTCACTTGTCCGTTCACCAATTCAGGCTGATTTCTGTCAGACGAGACATAAGCAGGACGTAATATTTTTTCAGCAATTTCCTCATTGGCATCCAATACCATATCGAACATATCGGGCGTATAGTCTTGGAAATAAGGATATTTAGTCAATTCTCCTGCATTGAGAACTTCCTTTAACATAAAGTCGAGATTGCGACGTGAATATTGTTGTGCCATTGTTTGAATAGATTTGTTATGCTTGCATACAATTTTATGTAAAAATAGTGACAAAAATAATAGTATGCAAGCATAACAAATTTATTTTTTAGGCGTAAAAAAACGTTGTCCTTTTGGGGCAACGTTTTTTGGGAGAATTAAAAATTATACTATTACGTGCTATTAAACATCTAAATTAGTAATTGTACAAATACGATTATTTATTCTAAAAATAAAGTCTAAAAGGCTATCCAATAATATTGAATAGCCTTTTGATTTGAATCAAAAAATCAAATTTACTTCATCTTATGTAATCTTTCAACTTTGTTCACAGATGTTCTTTCGCCAGACATTTTAAACATCTCAAAACCAAAAAGAATCAGAAAGATAAATAAAATGGTTGCAATGCTTCCCCAAAAATATTGAAATGATTTTCTCATAATACGTAAAATTAAACGTTTATCAATTAGCAATGACCAAAAGTTTGACGAATGCTTGCCTTGCAATCATCTAATAATGTTACTCTTAAATTATAAGATTTTCTCAATGAGGTAGGGAGAGTACCCAAATCAAGTCCCATAGTTACAACCCCTGTAACGCAAAATCCAGTACTACCATGCAAATAAACCTGTTGCTGATCCCAAGACCAACCTATCGGAACACCTTCAACATAAATATTTACATTATCAAAACTGTTATTTTACGTTATACTGTAATCTATAACCCATGTAGAAGCAAATCCAGCGGCAACTTCTTGTATATAGTAGTCACCTGCAGTTGAACATACAGGAATTTGAACTCGCCCACTTTTAGATTTAACTTTTGATTTAACATCTAACAGCCTTTCAATTTTTGCCAACTCTTCAAACTGTTCTATAATTTTCTTTACTTCTTCCAACGTTAGTTTTTTATTATCTCCCGCAACTCTGCTCGAAGAGTTAATTTGTGAACCAGAGGGCGTAAACTCTTCAAAGCCATGTGCCTTTAAATATTCAACTATTTGTTTTGATTCATCTGTTGTTTCAGGAACTAATGATGAATTTTTACACCCTTCGGTCACAAATACAAATAAAATTAATAAAAAAAGCGATTTCATAAAAGATATTATTTTCATTTTTTTTAAGTCTAAAATAAAACGCCTACTCAATCAAAGGTCTTTCGGCTACCACCCGTCATTGCAACTGACAATACAAAATTGCAGGACATTTTCTTCAAAGTAAATACTACCAAAGCACCATTTTAGTACCATTTTCGTGGTACTTAGGTAGTATTTTAGCCGTTAAACTTCATCAGAAATCTATTCGTGGCTTGTTTTCCTTTGATGCCTAACTTACGCATACAGTTTTGTCGGTGACGTTTTACGGTGGTTTCCGCAATTTTGAGATGGTCGGCAATTTCTTTATTTAGGTGTCCATCAGAAGCGAGTTTGAGGATTTTAATTTCTTGACGTGTGAATTCTACTTCACGCTCGCCAGCCTTAGAAGGTATTAATTCCATAGAGTTTTATTAAAAAAGGTATTACTATTGATTATTTATCTCAAATATAAAAACTTATTTTGTTTACCCAAATTTATTTTTCAACGTATATAAAATTATTAGGGAAGGGGTGCAATTTCAAAACACTGATAATCAGATAGTTGCAAATAAAAAATCCATGAATTTTTTCATGGATTTATGACAATAATATTAAATGGTAAGTTTTCCCTAAACATACAAATAAGCCCAATAAATAAACACAAACTGCAAGACAATTCTCGTCCACAAAAAGGCTTTTGATATTTTATGAAATTTATCAGAAGTGAGCATGAAAATATGAACGGTAAAGAATATAATCAACATCGCAATAATGCCCCAAGCCGAGAGCGAGCGAG
This sequence comes from Arcicella sp., assembly GCF_964672035.1. NCBI lineage: Bacteria > Pseudomonadati > Bacteroidota > Cytophagia > Cytophagales > Flectobacillaceae > Arcicella > Arcicella sp. The sequence continues at coordinate 5,110 of NZ_CBABQS010000005.1, read as the reverse complement.
TAGCAGTAAATAATAAACCTACGCCACAAATAATTTCGGTTATGCCACTCAAAAATACCATCAATTTGTGATTAGGAATATAGGGAGGCATCATATAAAGATAAAATTTGGGTTTAACAAAGTGGTAAATACCGCCTGCGGTAAAAAAGAATGATAAAATGTAAAGTCCGATGTTGTACATAAATAATTAGATTGTTTTGAGGGTGATGGTTGTTTGCATTTTACTTGGTCGTAAAAATTACAAAGATCGCTCATTCCCCCGTTTAAAGAAAATGCCCTGGAGTTTTTTATGACTACGAATTATGAGGATTATATATCCAATAATGCAATTGTAAAATATTGGACATTCTAAAAACTGCTACAATTTTAACGTGATTGCTTATTTTAAAATGAAAATCCCAAAGGCTGACAAATTAAGTTGATAATTAATGATTTGCAGGATAGCGTTGAGGCTTGTAAAACTATTGCAGGAATATTAGATGGGTAGGTCTGCGTTACGTAAAATTACCTAATCTATAGGGTAATTTTACGGTATTTTTGTTGCTTTCTTTGGAAGTATTAAGTCTTATTCATAAGTTTAATAATTAATTTATAACCCTTTAATATCACTTAAATATGAGCAAAGTAATTACGCCCCAAGAACATCCAGAAGAACATGAACAAGTTATGGGCTTTGTGCAAAGATTTAAAGATGAAGCTGAGCATAAAGTGCATTCACAGTTTATTTCAAAAGATTCTTTAGAAAAGTTAATCTCCCATCAAGACTTTGGGGGACTTAGAATTCATTATGGTAGAGGTGATGATGGTATGAGACAAATGGTACTTGAAGCAACTGATGAAAGTAGGAATTCGCTTAATTTCTTTTCTGTAAATCATCCAACTTGTCCTACTGACTGTTAACAAGCGCAAGTATGATTCAAGATATAATTTTAATTAGCCGTTTTTTCACTCCAAGATGGATTTTGGTAATCTTTTCATCAGTGATTATACTACTGCCGATTATTTCGGCAATAACAAATCGGAAAGCATTATCAAACTCCTTGAGGATTATTTCTTTTTATCTTTTTGGATCACTTTTCTTTGAGATTTTATGTTGGGCAATTATATTATTACCCTTTTCAAATCACCAAAATCATTGGGCTGTAAATACGTTTAATATATATGAATTTATTTGTTTAAGCTATTATTTTTTAAGTAGGATAACAAATTTTAGGTTAAAGCAATTAATTAAATGTATAACAGTCTTGTCATTTTTTTTAATTATCATCTTTACTGTCATAAACATTCAAGATATTAATCGGTATGATAATCTGACTCATTCAATAGTTTATATAACCTTAATATTTTTTACGCTGTTAAACTTTTATGAAATACTTTATTCGGACGAAACATTGGTTCTTTCTAATTACGCTTATTTTTGGATTGCCTCTGGCATTTTAATCTATTTTTCAGGTGCTTTTTTTGTGAATTTATTTGGAGATGTAATATTATTCAGTGTCCACCTTAAAGATTATTGGATAATCTATTACATTTTATTAATCATTTTTAGAATTATTTTAGCAATCGGTTTATGGTTCAGCAAGACACCGCCACAATTAAGTCCATCATCGAAATAGGCACAATTGCCATGTTGGTATTTTCAAGCACCATCATTTGCTTGGTATACGTTCTGCACGCTCGCCTTATTAAGAATTTAGGGATTAGGGATTAGATTTTAGGGGTTAGGGTAAAGCGAGTCACTCAAATCCTTCATTTTAATCCCTAAATCCAAAGCCCTGATTACCAACCACTAACCCCCAAAAAATGAATGAGGCAAAAATCATTATTCTTGGCACTTCCGCTATGCTTCTGCCCGTAACGGCAATTATTGTTTTCGTCATTTTTTATAATCGTCGTCAGCGTTTTCAGCGTGAAAAAATTGATCTTCTTGTTGAAACCCATCGTCAAGAAATGCTTGAAGCCAGTGTGGCATCACAAGAAAATGTCCGTCGGCAAATTGGTGGAGATTTACACGATGAAATTGGCACGCTTCTGTCCGCTACCCGTATGAGTCTTTCGCAAGTCACAAAACACGGAGATAATCCCGCCAAAAGAGAACTTCTTTTAAACCAAACCCAAGAATTATTAAATGATACGCTTAACAATGTGAGAAGGTTGTCTAAAGAACTGATGCCCAGTACTTTAGATGAGTTTGGATTAATTGTTGCGCTCAAAGATTTCACGGAAAAAATAACTGAATATACGGGTGTGATGGTATGTTTTAGTCACGGGGAATTATCGGAAGTATTCGATAAAAAAGTTGAATTGGCTCTTTATCGTACTGTCCAAGAGTTGGTAAATAATGCGCTTAAGCACGCAAAAGCCAGTGTGATTAGTATTCAATTGCAGGTAAGACATAGTAATTTAGTGCTTCAAGTATCCGATAATGGCATTGGTTTTGATTTGGCAGAAGTCAACAAACCCAATAGAGGGATTGGAATAAAAAATATAGAAAGTCGCATTAGTGTGATTAGAGGAAAGATAAAATTTGATGTTGAAAAAGGTCGAGGTTCAAGTTTTGAAGTAACCGTAGCTTTGTAATATTATGTAGAAGATGGCACGCAGATGACGCAGATATCTTTGGCAACGCAGATTTTCGCAGATGAAAAATTTGACAACAAGTATTATATTAAAATAAAAAATCTAATAAAATCTGCGTTGCAAAGAATCTGCGTCATCTGAGTACCATCTATTTGCGTTCCAACCATTATTAATTATCATCAATATTCCCAAACCATGAAAAATAATAAAATTAGAGTTGCTATTGCTGATGACCATGCCATTTTTCGTCGTGGTATTGTGTCGTTATTACAAAATAATGATGATTTTGAGGTTGTTTTGGAAGCTGGAAATGGTCAAGAGTTGATTGATAATTTGGAGATAACTCGTCCAGAAGTAATTTTGATGGATTTACAAATGCCTATTTTAGATGGGATTAGGGCTACTCAGCAAATCAAAGCCAGTTTTTCGCACATCAAAATTATCATTATTTCGATGCACGATGAATCTCAATTTGTTACGCACTTGATGGAATTAGGGGCGAATGGCTATTTATTGAAAGATGCTGATCCTGATGAGGTTGAAAATGCGATTTATACCGTAAATAATGAAGATTATTACTACGGGAAATTCTTGTTGAAAGTGATGCACAATCGTATGGTCAATAAACCTACACGCAAAGCGATTCCATTTTTATCGGGTCAAATTGAACTGACCGAGCGAGAAGTAGAAGTGCTACAATTGATTTGTGAGGGCATAACGGCAGGACAAATCGGAGATAAAATTAATCTTAGTAGCAGAACGATTGAAGGTCATCGAAATAGAATTATGGAAAAAACAGGCACGAAAAATATTGCTGGTTTGGTGGCTTGGGCGGTGCGAAATGGGATTGTGTAGCGATTTAGGCGACGGAGTTGTACAAATCTTGAATATGCACTTGTTTTTTAAAATTAGTATTATTTCTTGAATTGATAATTTATCAGGCACAGAGGCACAGAGAGAGGCAAAAGATTTTAAACTCGGTTTTTTTGAGCCTTTGTGGCAAAATATATTGATTGCGAGTTACAAATAAATTATCTTACTACTAAAATGGATCCCCTCAAAACGGTGTCACTATCTACTCTCACGACATACGCATACGTTCCTTCAAGCACAGGCTTATCCTTATAAGTGCCATTCCACGGTTCTGAGTAGCCTTTTGAGTAGAAAATGAGTTCTCCCCAACGGTTATAAATTTCCACGATTGCCTCATTATTTCCTGCTAATGAAGCAATCTCCCAAGTGTCATTCATCCCATCGCCATTGGGTGAAAATGCGTTGGGAATCAGAATTTTATCTCCTGCTGTTGGAACGGTGGTACTACAAAATTTAATAGTAACGTTCTGATCAACGATCGAAGGTTTCTGAGGAAAACAAGGGTCATCATCCGTCACTTCAACGGTGATTTTTACAGAATACTCAGCCATCTTTTTTACAGAAGTATAATCAAAGTTTTTGCTATTTGTGCCTTGGTTTATGCCATCAACTTTCCATTGATATTTTGAGGTGTTTGTACTTCCATTGGCTGTAAAGGTTATTTTATCACCTCCACATGGTGCTGAGTTACTGGCGGATATTGTAATAGTTTGAGGCGTATTTCCATCGTAAAGTGCTTTGACTTCAGCAGCGTTTATTGCTCGATTGTATAGGTGGATATCGTCAAGCGAGCCTTTTAGTAATTCGTAATAATCTGTGGGATTAAGAGAATTTTGTCTGCCTCCAATAGTAGCATAAGAATTACTTGAGTAAATGGGAGTAGTGCCATTAGTAATAGTTTTTGAGGAATTATCGGCTATTAATATCCCATCAATATATAGTTTGATAGATGTATTATCTCGGGTAGATACTACATGATACCATTTATTTTTATTTGGATTTGTGCCAGTCCAATTACTTGAAATAGGAGGATTCCCCGTATTGTATCCCCAACAACTAAATCCATTTGCTATTCTATTAAAGTTGGTAGATGGTGTTGTAACCAATAGATTCTGGTCTGATGTTAGCCAGCCCACAGAAATAAGCGCATATTCATTTTCACTCGTTGGAAGATTATCCAAATATACCCAAGTCGCATAAGAATAACTCTGATTTTTAAATTGGTTAGGACTAACGGAGATATAACTATTTCCATCAAATTTATAAGCACTATTTGCCTTTCCGAAACGGTCGGTCGTTAAAGTTGCTCCGTTTACTGTTCCGTTGTTTACATTGCCCGTTTCGTCTTTGGCATTTCCATTGAAAGGATAACAAGCTACCAAACCGTTTTTGAGGTTTACGCCCGTGGGTGTAATGGCACAATCTTTGATGGCAATGATTTGGTCGGTAGCGGCTGGTTTTTGAGGAAAACAAGGGTCATCATCCGTCACTTCAACCGTTATTTTTACAGAATAATCACCCGTCTTTTTCACAAAGGTATAATCAAATGTTTTGCTATTTGTGCCTTGATTTATGCCATCAACTTTCCATTGATATTTTGCAGTATTTGTGGCTCCGTTGGCTATAAACGTTATTTTATCACCTCCGCATGGAGCTG